>JAQFVJ010000611.1 GCA_029439525.1 Caballeronia sp. BR6202001591004 | reverse complement strand
CGTTCGCCTGCGCACCGCCGACAGCAGTTGCTTGCGTTCGGTATCGGGCAGATTCATTTTGCCCATGACCCGTATCTAAACATAGATATGGGGCTAATTCAATGACGCGCTGCACTGGGCGACCCAACTAAGCCTTTGTTCACGCTATCACCTTTTGGAAGTACCGGTGCGAACTTTCCTATGGTGATGGCTGGCGCCGGCATCGCATGCTATTCGTAGTTTGGATTCGAGGCGGTCTCGACGTTGACCGAGGAAACAAAGGACCCGCAACGTACGGTACCGAAAGCCATCCTTCTTGTAACCCTTATCGGTGGTGCCATCTTCATCTCGATGTCTTACATCGTGCAGGTCAGCCACCCGTCTACAACATTCGCCGACCCTGACTCTGCAGCGAACGAGATAGCACGAAACATCGATGGCGACTTGTTCGTGATGGTGTTCCTGATAAGCATGGTCGTCGGCCAGTTCTGCTCAGGCATTGGTGCGCAGGCGAGCGCTTCGCGCTTGCTCTTCGCCCTCGGGCGCGACTCGATGTTCCCTAGGCGAGTATTCGGTTATCTCTCGCCTCGTTTCCAGACGCCGGTGTTTGCGATTCTGTTGACCGCGGTGTTCGCCCTTCTCGCTCTCCGAATGGACGTTACCACTTCAACTTCATTCATCAACTTCGGCGCGTTCCTGACTTTCACACTGGTCAACTTGTCGGTTGTCTTCCATTACCGGATTAAAGAAAAGCGAAGTGGTCTGAGAAACAATCTCCTGTATGTGCTCTTGCCAGTGCTCGGAATTGTCTCAACCGTTGCGCTCACGCTCAGCCTAGACCGCAACGCCATCATTCAAGTTCAAGAAAGGAATGGGCAAGCAATTTTTCCGCGGAACCAGGATGCCAGCGACCGTGACTCGACTCAAACGTGGAAATTTCGTCGTTTGACGAACAGGTCCAAGCTTGAAAGAGAAGCTTGAAGCTTCTCTTCAGAATGGCGTCGGTGAACGCGGCCGCCGTGAACTGGCGGCCTTGATCGGTGTTCACGATGTCGGGCACCCGTAACGAGTGAACGCTTTTCCCAGCGCATCAACGGCATGCACTGCTTCCAGCGTGATGGCCACCCGATGCGCGAGGATCTTGCGGCTCGTCCAGTCCACCACCGCCGTCAAGTACGCGAAGCCGCGCGCGCCATCGGAATGTAGGTCGTGTCGGGCGCCCAGGCCTGATTGGCCCGGTCAATCTTCAGACCGTGCAGCAAGTACCGCCGGATCTTGTGCTTTGCGCCGGCTCGTGTTCGGCTTGCAATACAGCGTCTCCACACCCATCCGCTTCATAAGCGTGTGCACGTCGCGGCGGCCGACCTCGTCAAGGCGGCCGACGTGATCGGGCTGTACCTGAGAGAACCCGCCGGCGCACGCAGCGGTGTGCTGTGTGGACGAGAAGACCGCGA
>JAQFVJ010000610.1 GCA_029439525.1 Caballeronia sp. BR6202001591004 | reverse complement strand
GCGACGCCAGCGATTATTGCCGATGCGCCTTTCATTGCGCTGAGCATATTTCACTGCGCCCCGGCCGATGATCGCTGCTCGTCATCCAGTATAGCGCGCAACAAATCCCTTGGCCGCTACGGGTTTGAGGGATGCGCGCGCATTTGCGGCATTTATCATCGGTTGTTCGGAGGCGGCTTTATCGGCCGTGGCGAAACGGGCGTTCGAATCGTTTCGCGAAAGCGACCCATCCCGCACAACGTTCTGCGTTCTGAAGCTAAGATCGGTCGCATGAATGATCCTACGTATCCTCTCGTGGTCCGGCATCCCGGCAACGAAGTCGGGCGCGGCCT
>JAQFVJ010000609.1 GCA_029439525.1 Caballeronia sp. BR6202001591004 | reverse complement strand
GCGACGCCAGCGATTATTGCCGATGCGCCTTTCATTGCGCTGAGCATATTTCACTGCGCCCCGGCCGATGATCGCTGCTCGTCATCCAGTATAGCGCGCAACAAATCCCTTGGCCGCTACGGGTTTGAGGGATGCGCGCGCATTTGCGGCATTTATCATCGGTTGTTCGGAGGCGGCTTTATCGGCCGTGGCGAAACGGGCGTTCGAATCGTTTCGCGAAAGCGACCCATCCCGCACAACGTTCTGCGTTCTGAAGCTAAGATCGGTCGCATGAATGATCCTACGTATCCTCTCGTGGTCCGGCATCCGGCCCACGAAGGCGGCCGCGGCTTCGGGCCGG
>JAQFVJ010000608.1 GCA_029439525.1 Caballeronia sp. BR6202001591004 | reverse complement strand
TTGCCCCGGCGCGCCCGGTCCCGGGGCGGCTGCGGCGCCCGCGTCCATGACCGGCACATTCAGCGTCGAACCGAGCTTCAGCTTGTTGATGTCGTGATTCCCGAACGCGTTCGGATTGGCATCAAACAGCGCGCGCGCTATCTTCTGGCGCACGTCGCGGTCTTTCGAGCCGGTGAGTTCGCCGGCGATATCGTTAAGCGACTGGCCCGGTTTGACCGCGTACGTCTGTTCAACGGCCGGCGTGGTGGTCGACGTGGCTGTCGACGTATTGGCCGGCGTGCCGCTTGCCTGGGCGAGTGTGTCACCCGGCACCGCCCAACCGGCCGCACAGACGGCGACACTTGCCGCGGCGAGCGCCGCACGCGATAACGAAATGAAAGACCGGACAGGTCGACGAATCATTGAGACTCTAGGGCGCGACGAAAATTTATACGAGCTGATGGCGGCTCTGATTGCACACGGCCGAGAAACAGCGCCGAAATACAGGGTCGAATCGGCATAGGGGACAGTCAACGCTGACTGT
>JAQFVJ010000607.1 GCA_029439525.1 Caballeronia sp. BR6202001591004 | reverse complement strand
TCGGTTTGGGCGCGCGCCCCCCCCCCCCCGGCACCTTTGCCCCGCGCGCCCGGTCCGGGGGCGGCGGCGGCGCCCGCGTCCATGACCGGCACATTCAGCGTCGAACCGAGCTTCAGCTTGTTGATGTCGTGATTCCCGAACGCGTTCGGATTGGCATCAAACAGCGCGCGCGCTATCTTCTGGCGCACGTCGCGGTCTTTCGAGCCGGTGAGTTCGCCGGCGATATCGTTAAGCGACTGGCCCGGTTTGACCGCGTACGTCTGTTCAACGGCCGGCGTGGTGGTCGACGTGGCTGTCGACGTATTGGCCGGCGTGCCGCTTGCCTGGGCGAGTGTGTCACCCGGCACCGCCCAACCGGCCGCACAGACGGCGACACTTGCCGCGGCGAGCGCCGCACGCGATAACGAAATGAAAGACCGGACAGGTCGACGAATCATTGAGACTCTAGGGCGCGACGAAAATTTATACGAGCTGATGGCGGCTCTGATTGCACACGGCCGAGAAACAGCGCCGAAATACAGGGTCGAATCGGCATAGGGGACAGTCAACGCTGACTGT
>JAQFVJ010000606.1 GCA_029439525.1 Caballeronia sp. BR6202001591004 | reverse complement strand
TGCGCCAGGTCGCGCAGACACACTCGCATCCCACGACACGCTGACAAGGAGGCAAGGCTCTGCATGGCTGACTTCCGCATCTGGTCCGATGAATTTCCCGCCAACGGCTTCATGACACGTGCGCAGGAATTCGATCAGCAAGCCTTCGGCGGCTCGGGCGAGAACATCTCCCCGGCGCTTCAATGGGACAATCCGCCCGCCGACACCGCGGGCTTTGCCCTCACCGTCTACGATCCAGACGCGCCCACCGGCAGCGGCTTCTGGCACTGGGTCGTGGTCAATATTCCGGCCGATTGCCGCTCGCTGCCGCGCAACGCGGGCAAGGCGGACGGCAGCCTGCTACCCGCCGGCGCGCTGCAACTGCGCAACGATTACGGCACGGTCGG
>JAQFVJ010000605.1 GCA_029439525.1 Caballeronia sp. BR6202001591004 | reverse complement strand
CACCACGGCGACGTTCCCGCAGACGGCGTCGGATGCAACAGGGACGACGGCCAAGAAGGGCACCTACCTGCATCAAGCAGGACAAGGTGCACAAAAAGAAGGGTGCGGCAGCGGCTCAGGCGGCATCGTCGCTGGGCACGAACGACAAGGGTCAGCCGCATTAAGGCATCGTCGCCTCGTCAAAAAAACGGCCGCGCAGTATTAGCGCGGCCGTTTTTTTCTTCTTGCTCGCGTGACGATCAGGACTTCGCTGCCACATAATGGTCCCGCAGATCGCGGATGCGGTCGTGATTTTCCAGCACGCCCTGATATTGGCGTTCGACCACCGCGCGCACGTCAGCCGGCAGATCCTTGTCCAGCGCCTGGCGATAATTCTTCTTCGCGGCATCCTCGCCGCGCTCGCACTTGGCGAGAATCGCGTG
>JAQFVJ010000604.1 GCA_029439525.1 Caballeronia sp. BR6202001591004 | reverse complement strand
GCGGCCCATTCGTCGCTGGCCTCCATGCTGGAGCGTGCCCCATACGCCGCACTTTACGGCCGCATCCAGGCGCGTGTGCAACTGAAGCTCGTCATCGAGCGTGAGCGCTTTACGCAGTTGATCTCGCACGCACTCAAGAGCGCTGGCTGCACGCATACGCTGCTGTCCGACTCCGGGCTTGAACTGCTGCGACAGGCCTCACGAGGGTTGCCGCGGCAGGCGGGCCGTATCCTGCGCACCGCCATGCAGCTGGCCGTACCGAAGGCGCTGAATCATATCCCCGACGAACTGCTGCAACAGGCCATTGAGGAATTCCGATGAACCGGCAATCCAGACGCACGAAGGCCCGAAACCGGCAAGCGGATGACATACCGCGCACGCCAACGCTACCGGAACTCTTCGACGAGGCGGGC
>JAQFVJ010000603.1 GCA_029439525.1 Caballeronia sp. BR6202001591004 | reverse complement strand
CTGGCGGTTGTGCGGAGAGAAGGATGGCGTTTTTACCTGGGGAGATCTCGCCTCATGCCTGAAAGGGCAACGGTGCTGAACCGGAGCGAGAAGTCAGCAGAGGCCGTCGTAGTAGTCACGGGATAGACCGGTGAGGTGAAGCCGCTGACGAAGGGCCGAACGGAGAGGAGTGTCCAGCGACATGTCGATGCAGACGCCGGTGTGATCGAGCTGATCCGTGCACTATCTGAACAGCGGGATCATGGACGATGGCGTGGTGCTGGAACGGATGGGGGTACGTCGCAAGACGGGCCACTCTCACCGCTACTGGCGAACGTGCTGCTCGACGAAGTGGATAAGGAACTGGAGCGACGAGGCCATTGTTTCGTGCGCTACGCCG
>JAQFVJ010000602.1 GCA_029439525.1 Caballeronia sp. BR6202001591004 | reverse complement strand
GCTGGGCGCACAAAAGAATCGTGCCGCCTCGATGGGCGACACGTGACTTTTTCAATTTCGCGTGATGCGGCGCACGACGAAACCGTACGCCCGGGCGCAACCTTCACATGCGGAAATGCTCGCCGAGATAGACGCGCCGCACGTTTTCGTTCTCGATGATCTCGCTCGGCGCGCCGGCGGCCAGCACGCTGCCGTCGCTGATGATGTAGGCCTGATCGCAAATGCCGAGTGTCTCGCGGACATTGTGGTCCGTGATCAGCACGCCGATGTTGCGCTGCTTCAGAAACTTGACGATCTTCTGGATTTCCAGCACGGCGATCGGGTCGACGCCCGCGAACGGCTCGTCGAGCAGGATGAAGCTCGGATTGGTCGCGAGCGCGCGCG
>JAQFVJ010000601.1 GCA_029439525.1 Caballeronia sp. BR6202001591004 | reverse complement strand
GCGACGCCAGCGATTATTGCCGATGCGCCTTTCATTGCGCTGAGCATATTTCACTGCGCCCCGGCCGATGATCGCTGCTCGTCATCCAGTATAGCGCGCAACAAATCCCTTGGCCGCTACGGGTTTGAGGGATGCGCGCGCATTTGCGGCATTTATCATCGGTTGTTCGGAGGCGGCTTTATCGGCCGTGGCGAAACGGGCGTTCGAATCGTTTCGCGAAAGCGACCCATCCCGCACAACGTTCTGCGTTCTGAAGCTAAGATCGGTCGCATGAATGATCCTACGTATCCTCTCGTGGTCCGGCACCCGGCCAACGAAGTCGGCCGCGACTTCGTGGCCGGCGACCTGCATGGCTGTGTCGATTCGCTGCGCTATCTGTGCTGCGGGAGATTGCTTTCGACGGCGAGCGCGACCGGCTGTTTTCCGTGCCGCGATCTATCTGATCGA
>JAQFVJ010000600.1 GCA_029439525.1 Caballeronia sp. BR6202001591004 | reverse complement strand
GGTCTTCCTCGGTCACGCCGATGCGCGCATCGAGCAGATGGAGCACGACGTCCGCGCGCTCGATTTCGCCCCACGTGCGTTCGATGCCGATTCGCTCGACCTCGTCCTCCGTTTCGCGCAAACCGGCCGTATCGATGATGTGCAGCGGGATGCCTTCGACCTGAATCGTCTGCGCGACCTTGTCGCGCGTCGTACCCGCGATCGGCGTGACGATGGCGAGTTCCGCGCCCGCCAGCGCGTTCAGCAGCAACGATTTGCCGACATTCGGCTGCCCCGCCAGCACCACCGACAACCCTTCGCGCAGTAACGCACCCTGACGCGCATCGGCGAGCACCTGATCCAGCCGCTGCTGGATGCGCGCGAGTTTGCCGCGTGCATCGGCGGCTTCGAGGGAGTCGATTTCTTCTTCGGGGAAATCGAGCGTCGCCTCGACAAGCATCCGCAAATTGATGACGTCTTCGACGAACGCATGGATTTCGCGCGAGAACGCCCCTTCAAGCGAGCGG
>JAQFVJ010000599.1 GCA_029439525.1 Caballeronia sp. BR6202001591004 | reverse complement strand
GCAAGAACGTGCGCATCGCCACGCGGCGGCGCTCGAATGCCGCACATCTCACGCTGTTGCCCGTCGATGTGATCGAAACCGATGTGCACGATCCGGCGCAACTCGCGGCCTTCGTCGGCGAAGCGGATGCGGTCGTGAATCTCGTCGGCATCCTGCAGGGCTCGCGCGGCGAGCCGTACGGACCGGAATTCGCGAAGGCGCACGTGGAATTTGCCGCGCAAGATCGCGGCGGCGTGCGAGGCGAAGGGCGTGAAGCGGCTGATTCACATGAGCGCGATTGGCGCCGATCCCGCCGGCCCGAGCATGTATCTGCGCTCGCGCGGCGACGGCTAGAAGATGATCCGCGACTCGGCACTCGACTGGACCATTTTCCGGAGCTCGGTGGTGTTCGGGCCGGAAGACAATCTACTCAACCAGTTTGCGTTTCTCGAACGCTTATTCCCGGTGATCCCGCTCGCTTGCGCCGATGCGCAGTTCCAGCCCGTATTCGTCGGCGATGTCGCGAAGGCGATCGTCAACGTGCTCGATCTCAATGCCACCAACC
>JAQFVJ010000598.1 GCA_029439525.1 Caballeronia sp. BR6202001591004 | reverse complement strand
GCGATTGCACATAGGGAAGTCACGCTGCCGCGGGCCTGATTGCCACCGGAAGAATCCCGCGTACGCACCGCTAGACTGTTCTGTGCATCCGCCCGCAATGGCGTGGACTGACGCGGTCCACTGCATGCCTTTGTTACGGAGTCCCACACTGCACAGTGGCTAGGGCACCCGGAGCCACCGCTTGTCATGGGAAATAGCTTGCATGATCTAACGATGCGCAAATACGGCGAAAAAGACGGTTAATGCACTGACCCTGAACTGGTTGAGATACTGACCAGGAAACAACAGGAAAGCATTGTCGTTAGCCAAAACGGTACGCATTGACACCAGCTCTTCCCACGAGTATGCAAGCCGCCCTGGGGCTCAGGAACACGATCCCCAGGGAGCGGTGAGACATGAATTCCACGTTTTCGCACATCAATATCTTCGACGGTCCGGATTACACCAGCCAGTCAGGCCGTGAGAAGACCCGCGTTTGAATGAAGCGCTAGTCGACTGCGTGATTGATTTGGCACCGGGTGGATCCGAGGCGAAGGATCGTCATACTTCCACTTGATCGGCTTCGGATTTTTGTTGTGCTCGCG
>JAQFVJ010000597.1 GCA_029439525.1 Caballeronia sp. BR6202001591004 | reverse complement strand
AGCGGTAGGTGGAATTAGATGGCTTCGTGGCTTCGCCCGGCGGCGATGAATTCAGGTCCGGGTCCGTCACCGGATCCGGCCCCAGGCCGCCGATGCCCTGACGATACGTGAGCGTACCGTCCAGTTGCGCGCCGCCGAAGTAATGCCGATCGGTCAGACCCGCTTCGAAGAATGTGTTGTTGCGATGCTGACGCGGAATCTCCGTCATCTCGATGAAACTCGCGCCGAAGCGATTCGACAATTGTGCATAGCCGCCGAATACATTGCTTTGACTGCGATGCAGCACGCGCGCGAGCTTGAGCCGGGCCGTCTGCGAATTGCTGCTCGACACGAAGGTCTCGTTCGCACCCGCGATTTGCTGATAGTAGGTGTTGGTGTTGCCGAACAGGGTTCCAGTCCAGTAGCCCCACGGCACGGAATACGAGCCGTTGAAGCTGTGCGAACCGAGGCCCTTGTCATCGAAATACAGGTCTTGGTTGGCGACGATATTGACGATATCGTTCAATCCGAGCGGATTGTCGATGCACAATGCGATGTTGCCTTGCCACTTGCCTGTTGCGCGGCTGCCCGAGTTGTCGACCGATGCGACGAGCGACCACGGCTTGGTGCGCTTGATCGTCAACACGACGTCGG
>JAQFVJ010000596.1 GCA_029439525.1 Caballeronia sp. BR6202001591004 | reverse complement strand
ATTCCGCACTCGAAGCGGGCGCAACAGCGCTGTCGGATGCTGCTGTCGCCGTCGTTGTTGCGGGAGCCAGCGCTTCCGTTTGTGCGGGCGCCGCAGCCGCCTCGGCAACATTGTCCTGCGCGACCGGTTCCGAGGCGGCTGCGGCGCCCGCGTCCATGACCGGCACATTCAGCGTCGAACCGAGCTTCAGCTTGTTGATGTCGTGATTCCCGAACGCGTTCGGATTGGCATCAAACAGCGCGCGCGCTATCTTCTGGCGCACGTCGCGGTCTTTCGAGCCGGTGAGTTCGCCGGCGATATCGTTAAGCGACTGGCCCGGTTTGACCGCGTACGTCTGTTCAACGGCCGGCGTGGTGGTCGACGTGGCTGTCGACGTATTGGCCGGCGTGCCGCTTGCCTGGGCGAGTGTGTCACCCGGCACCGCCCAACCGGCCGCACAGACGGCGACACTTGCCGCGGCGAGCGCCGCACGCGATAACGAAATGAAAGACCGGACAGGTCGACGAATCATTGAGACTCTAGGGCGCGACGAAAATTTATACGAGCTGATGGCGGCTCTGATTGCACACGGCCGAGAAACAGCGCCGAAATACAGGGTCGAATCGGCATAGGGGACAGTCAACGCTGACTGT
>JAQFVJ010000595.1 GCA_029439525.1 Caballeronia sp. BR6202001591004 | reverse complement strand
GGCGCATCGTACCCCTCGTCATCGCCGTGCTGATCGTCGCCGGCGCGATCGCATGGTGGCAACACCATAGCGACTCGAGCGACCCCGGCTCGCAACAGCAGGCACGTCAGGGCGGCGGGCGGCGCGGCGGCGGACCCAATGCGGCGAACATGCCGCAACCCGTGCATGTCGCAACCGCCACGCAAGGTGAAATGCCGGTCGTCATCAATTCGCTCGGCACGGTCACGCCGCTCACGAACGTCACCGTCAAGACGCAGCTGAACGGCATCCTCACCCAAGTGCATTTCCAGGAAGGCCAGATGGTCAAGCGCGGCGATGTGCTCGCGCAGATCGACCCGCGCCCCTACGAGATTTCGCTGCGCAATGCGGAAGGCACGCTCGCGCGCGATCAGGCGCTCCTGCAAACCGCGCGTCTGGATTTGCAGCGCGATCAGACGCTGCTCTCGCAGGATTCCATCGCCAAGCAACAGGTCGATACACAGGCATCGCTTGTCAAGCAATATGAAGGCGCGGTCAAGTCGGATCAGGCCAATGTGGATACCTACAAGCTCGGCCTCACCTACGCGCGCATCACCGCGCCGGTGTCGGGCCGCGTGGGTCTGCGTCAGGTCGATCCGGGCAACTACGTGACCACGGGCGACACCAACGGCGTCGTCGTCATCACGCAGCTTCAGCCGATCAACGTGATCTTCACCACGTCCG
>JAQFVJ010000594.1 GCA_029439525.1 Caballeronia sp. BR6202001591004 | reverse complement strand
GCCAACTACGCATCCGCTTCGAACGGCTCGCCTTCATCCACGTGGCCTTCATGAAAATCGCTTGCTGCATCATATGCTGGCGACAATTGCGAACGTCATGTTAACGACTCTTAGGGCCGAGTTTTATTTCAAATGCGTGAACCGACGGCTCTCGCCACTGTAACCGAAGATTCTGCGCGCCAGAATCGATCCGGACCCTGTTCGGGCGCTCTGTCGCATCGGCGCTTTCCCTTAGGCCAAACGGGCGGGAGCGTCGCCGAAACGGTAAAATATTTGACCATGAAATCGAGATGCTTGGCCCCCCACGTTACGGTGGCTGCTGTCGTCGAGCACAACGGGCGTTTCCTTGTCATCGAGGAACACACCTCCAACGGGCTGCGCATCAGCCAAGCCGGCCGGTCATTTGGAAGCGGGCGAGACGCTCGTGCAGGCGGTGGTCCGCGAAACGCTCGAGGAAACGGCGCATCGTTTCGAGCCCGAGGCGCTGGTCGGCGCATATATGACGCACTTCGCGCGGCCTTCCGGCGATGTCACGTATCTGCGCTTCACGTTTTGCGGCAAGGTGAGCGAGTCGGTCGCCGGGCGCGCGCTGGACGAAGGCATCGTCCGGACGATGTAGCTCACGGCGGACGAACTGCGCGCCTCGGTCGAACGGCATCGGACGCCGCTCGTGCTG
>JAQFVJ010000593.1 GCA_029439525.1 Caballeronia sp. BR6202001591004 | reverse complement strand
GCAGCGCTAGTCCGGCCACTGTGCCCAGCGTGTGCCAGGGCTTGTCGTGTACGAAGTGATTGGCATAACCCGCTGCATCGCTGAAGCGGCCCGCGGCCGCGTTGCTCGCGCCGTTCATCTGCGAACGCGCGACTTTGAGCTTCGACTGCAACTCCTTGCGCAGCTTCTCGGCGTCAAAGTCCTTGCCGCTTTTGATCGAGCTTTCCAGATCGTCGAGAAGGCTGCGAAGTTGGTCGCTTCCCGTATCCACTGCATCGCTCGCACCGCGCACAGCGCGTTGGCCGACATTGGCTGCGCCATTGATTTTGCTGTCGAGCGTCGAACGTGTGAACAATCCCATTTCCTTGCTCCTTTATTGACTTGCCGAAAATAGATGTGCACCCGGACCGCACACGGTGATGCTGCGACGATTGCATCACGCGACAACGGCGCTTCGGGCGCATCCGTTTGCTCTGCGTCCACTGCATGTGGGCCGGCCAGGTGCGCGTTGCCGACGTTCTCCCTGCATGACGTTGCGCGCGGCGCGAGCCGATGAACCCAGAATATACGTCAGAGCAAGGATCATTCCTCGACCATCGCGCCCAAATCGACCTCTTGTTCGTTTTGCGTGTGCAGGCGCATGACGAGCGCCATCATCACGGCTACAAAAACGCCGAAAATCACGATGATCCACTGCACCGGCACCTTCGCGGTCAGAAGCAGCGCGTAAGCGCCGAGCATGGCGAACACTGCGATATTCTCTGATTGAAATTTTGCACCGCGATGGAATGCACGGCCGACAGCAGCGTCGCGCCGCGATGCTGGAGAATGGCGTTCATCGGCACGATGAAAAAGCCCGACAGGCCTCCCAGCGCGATCATCAGCGGATAGCCCATAGGTGCACGCCGGCGCGAACAGCGGCCCGATATGCACGCCCCCGCCCGCCGGGAACAGATCCTATTCTACTATTATAGAACGCTATCGCCACCGACACCGCGCCGATCAGCATGCCCACTGGCAACACTTTG
>JAQFVJ010000592.1 GCA_029439525.1 Caballeronia sp. BR6202001591004 | reverse complement strand
GATGTTTTGTCGATTACCGCGTGCAGCGCGAGACATGAGGGGTAGCCGGATGGCCGGCGCTGCTCTGATATCGTGTGATGTTTCTCAGGCGTCGTACAAACATCAAGAACAGACTGGCCATGCATCGCATTTGTATTTGCTTTTTTCTTTTCCTCGAACAACATCGTCGTGCGATTGAGTGCTTTTCCACTTCTTACCGGCCCCATCGCTGTCCGCATTGCGGCAATGGCTGCCTGTGGCAATGGCTGCCTGTTGGTGTCACGGCTGTTACGGCCCGCAAGGCTGATCGCAACACCGACGGCGCGCTCAATCCGGTGCTTGTGCCGCGTTTCCGTTGTCCATCCTGCACGCGGACCTGCTCACGTCTGCCGCTGTGCATCTGTCCGCGGCGATGGTATGGCTGGTCGTTACAGCAGAACGTGCTGCAATTGCTGATCGCGGGTACCTCGCTACGCCGTACAGCAAACATCTTCGCGCTGGCCTATCACACCGTGCGGTGCTGGTGGCAGCTCACGGGACGTTTTCTCCTTTCATATTTGTGGCCGTTTTGCAAAGCTCGGCCGCCGTGCCGTTCGCAACCACTTCTGGCTTGCCTGCCTTCAGCGTATGCCCCTATGCAAGGCGATGGCGTAGCTGGATCGGGACGGCATAACTGTCGTCTCATGATCGACTGATTCCCGATCGTTGTGCGACGGCGCTGCCCGCGCAGTAGCGGAGACTCCACACAGTCTGCTTCACTGCCGCGGGCCGACG
>JAQFVJ010000591.1 GCA_029439525.1 Caballeronia sp. BR6202001591004 | reverse complement strand
GATTCACCGTCGGCCTTACTGCTACGCCACCCTCAGGAAATTTCCTTGACTATCGGAAGAGTCAAAGACGCGATATAGCAATTGACATGGAAAGGCATATCAGCAGCTCGGCTAGCGCTTTCCATCGGATGGGCGCGATAGGCATCGCCGAAAACCTTACTCCGCAAGGCATTCCGCGATTATTCGCCGAAATCGACAAATCTATTCGCGGGGATCGGTCATTTATCCGTCGATGCTGCGCGGCTACATTCGTTCCATCGCAGCGTACTTCAATCGCCAATTGCAATCCGCAATTGCCCGCACGTTGCATCGGAACGAAAGGAGTAGCAGGCATGAAACAACTCATCACGGGGTTCTCGCTCGCAGCCATTTCCGCTTCGTCACGACGACAGCATTCGCAGAAGCGGGTCAGGGCATCGGCCGCACGGGCACGTATCAGATGCAGACGACCACGCAAAAATGAAGAAGAGGTCATCATGCTTGAAAACACGACGCTGGAGCAGTATTCCGTGCTCGAAGAGCTGTCTTCCGTGACGCCGGTGTGGCACCCGTTCGTTCACCACAACGAGCATGCGTCCACGGTGTCGCATGACGTCGAGAGTACGCAAGAGGAATACGCGCAGTAAGAGTCGTTAACAAAAAAATGACGTTCGCAATTGTCGCCAGCATATGATGCAGCAAGCGATTTTCATGAAGGCCACGTGGATGAAGGCGAGCCGTTCGAAGCGGATGCGTAGT
>JAQFVJ010000590.1 GCA_029439525.1 Caballeronia sp. BR6202001591004 | reverse complement strand
TCATCTAAAGCGAAGTAGTAAATGAAAAGCGGAGCATGTTCGCCCTGAATGTGCGCTAACTGTACGCTAACCGCTGTTAATGCCGTTTCAAAAGGGGAAGTTTACCCAAAAGCGCGAAGATGCTCTTGTTCCAGCCACGGTTTCATCGGCGAATGCGCGCAGTCTCAGACGCATGGAACAGATTGTCCATCGTCGAACACAATGAGGCCATTGGAAGAGACGATACACCGCGTGGCCTCGAGCGCCTCGCGCCGATGTAGCAAGGCAGGAGCAACAAGCTGGTAGCGAACCGCGCTCTCGACACGCATCATGCGTCGTCACCCGCGCGAGGCTCTGTTACGTAACACCTAACGCACAGCGCGGCGAATGCGACTCGCAGCGCCATGAGATCTAGAGAGGACGGCAATGGATGCGATCCCGGACAAGAACGCAGAAAAGCAGTTTCAGGAGAGGCTCGCGGCACTGACCGCGATGCCCGCGTGGAGTGAAAAGCAGTAACTCGAACTCGAGATGGCCCGAGAGATTTCCGTAGAAATGTTGCGTCTCGCCGAAGCGATGCGCGACGGCTCCAACCGACATCGAGTCGTGCCTGACGGTGCTCAAGTACGCCAAGGTGATGGACTTCGTCCTGACGACGCTCGCGTCGCGCCGCGAAATCGTGCCGCGGACGCTGCGCGTGATCTTCAAGCTCGCGGGTTTGAAGGTCGATGAAGCCTACCCGGGCTGACGCGGGCCGCATGTCCCAGCCGGTTTGTCTGACGAAGACGCGCCGGCTTCAGCTTTTCTTGCGCGACATCAGGCGCTCGCCCGATTTGCGCAGGTGTTTCTGCATCGCCGCCTGAGCCTACACCGGATCGCGCGCCTCGAACGCTTCGAGGATTTCGCAGTGCTCGGCCAGCGCGGCAGCCCAGGTTTCCTCTCCTTCGAAGTGTCCCTGCAACGTCGATGACAGCGGACTATGCCGTTCGTCATAGAGGCTGCCGACGGTTCTCGCCAGCACGTCGTTACCCGACATCTGCGCGATCGCGATGTGAAACGCGCGGTCGGCGCTCATCAGCACCTGGCCGTTCGCGACTTCGCGCGCCATCGTTTCGTAAAGCCCATGCAGCGACTTGAGCGCTTTCGGCCGCGCGAACAGCGCGACGCTCACCGCAATGGCACCTTCGATCACGCTGCGCGCGTTCATGATTTCGATCGGGCTTTCGTCGAGTTCGGCTTCCGTCGCTGGCGGTTTCGCGGCGGGCGCCGCGACGATGTAGACGCCCGAGCCCATACGAATTTCGACGCGCCCTTCCAGTTCCAGCGCGACCAGTGCCTCGCGCACCGATGGTCGCGATACGCCCAGCGTCTGCGCCAGTTCGCGCTCGGACGGCAGGCATCCGTTGGGTGCAAAATCCTGTGCTGCTCGATCAATCCGCGCAGCTTGTCGGCGATCTGCAGATACAAACGACGCGTTTCGGTGGGTTTGATGCTCAAGTGCAGTCTCTTCTTTTTGGTCTCGGGGAAAACGTGGATTGTAATCAAGCAGAGGGTTG
>JAQFVJ010000588.1 GCA_029439525.1 Caballeronia sp. BR6202001591004 | reverse complement strand
GACGCTCGAATACGCGCGCCGCATGCTGCCGCGCCTCGCGGAATTCAATCCGCGCTGGCTCGAAGAGCCGGTGATCGGCGATGACGTGGAAGGCTATCAGGAACTCAAGAAGATGAACGTGCTGCCCATCTCGGGCGGCGAGCCCGAATTCACCGTGTACGGTTTCAAGGATCTGCTCAAAAAAAAGCGCGCGGTGGACGTCAGCAAGATCAATGCGATGACCGAGGCGTGGTCGGTGTCCGTAATTCCGCACGCGGAGCAGATGCACAACTATCACCTGACCTATCTACCTGACGATGGCCTCGACCGCCAATCCGATGTCGGAGTTCTTCCGGTGTTCGACGTCGAAGTTGGGCAACGAGCTTTTCTACTACATCTTCGACGGCGAGCCGCAGCCGGAGAGCGGTGTTATCTGCAACTCTCCGACGAGACGCCGGGTCTCGGCATCACGCTCTCGGACAAGCATCTGAAAGACTTCGACATCATTGAGTGAGCCGCGGGGCGAACCGCATGACAAACCGCATGACAGCGGGGCCAACGTAGCCCGTGAAGCGGTCAACCGAAGACAGACATGGAAAGCAGGATGGAGACGCGCGTGCCGACGCGCGATGCGGCAACGGCACAGCGCCCGAGCAGCGTGCGCTGGCGCATCTTCAGCGTGGTGTTTCTCATCACGCTGATCAATCTGGTGGATCGCATTTCGCTGTCGATCGCGATCCCGACTTTCTCCTGGGATGCAGGACCTCATCCTCTCCAGCTTTTTCTGGTCTCAGGCCCCGGAGGCGCGCCGACAACGCATTAAACGGAACATCGTGCGGAAACTTTAGCTGGGCAATCCCTTGCCGCACAGGGCTCACAGCGCGTTTGACAGGATAACGGCAAACGTTTGTGGGACTGAACAGAAAAATTAACCGGAGATCGGCCGTTCTCGTTCTGTTTCCAGCGCCGATCCGCCGAGAATGAACTTGGCATCGGCGCACGTTGTCGAGCTGCACGACGCTCGCCTGACGCGCCGCGAGCGCATCGCGATGCGCGATGGCGGTAAAAATGGCCTTGTGGCGCGGCAACGACACAACGACAGCGCATGCGTGTTCGGATGCCGACTCGTCAGCTTGATCGATTCCGACAGCGCCAGCGACAGCATGTCGCCGATATACACGAGCATGTCGTTGTGCGTGGCCTACATGATCGCGCGATGAAACTCGAGGTCGGGATCGAGCAGCGCATCGGCAGGGGTTGCGTCTTCCATGCGCGCGTAGGCCGCGCCGATGCTCATCGGTGGCGAAGATGGCCGCGAGCGCCGCAGCAGCCGGCTCAATGATCTGCCGCACTGTCATCAGCGACTGAAAGAACGCGCCCTCGGGCAGATTGTTCACGGTCCAGACGAGCACATCGGGGTCGAGCATGTGCCACTCGTCGCGCGGACGCACCACGCTACCCACGCGCGGCTTCGACACGACCAGCCCTTTGGCGACCAGCACGCGCATCGCCTCGCGCAGCACGGGACGGCTCACGCCGTAGGTTTCGCACAGCGTCGGCTCGGCGGGCAGACGCTGGCCCGGCGCGGACGCGCCGCTCACGATCTGCATGCCGAGCTCCTGCACGATGCGTCCGTGCATGCTCTTGCGCTGTTTCGGGTTGCGGGAATCCATGTGTATTCGGCCAGGTCACCGCGACGGGTTCGATAAA
>JAQFVJ010000587.1 GCA_029439525.1 Caballeronia sp. BR6202001591004 | reverse complement strand
TACGACGCCGAACTGCTCTACATCGGCGCGATGTTTCATGACATGGGACTCGTCGCGCCATATTAGTAGCGCACACGATTGCTTCGAAGTGGACGGCGCGAATGCGGCGTGCGATTTTCTGCGCGTGCATGGCATCGGTGAGCGAGATCGAACAGGTGTAGGACGCCATCGCGCTGCACACGACGCCGGGCATTCCGGAGCACAAGAAGCCCGTGGTCGCGGCGCATCCGCGCGAAGGCAACTTCAAGGAAGCGATCATCGATGCCTTCGCGCAAGGCACCATTCACAAGCCCGAGACGACCTTCGGCAACGTCAAGGCCGATGTGCTCGCGCTGAAGCACGTGTCTTCGACTTGCGTCACGCGCACATCGAAAGGCGTGAACGGATCGTATCGCTCGGGCACGGCGATGTGTCGCGAATACACGCCGTAGCCGAACACGCATGAGGCGGCGAAGAGGTATCAGGAGCAACCAGAAAACCAGCCTGGCGATTACGCGACGTCCGACGCATGCGCCACGCGTTCCGCGAGTTTCGCGTCATAACTCGAATGCACATGCACGCGCTTCTTGTCCGGATACGCGTACGAGTAAGCCTTGCGCAAAGCGAGCGATGCTTCGTGGAAGCCGGACAGAATCAGCTTCTGCTTGTTCGGATAGTACGCGATATCGCCGACCGCGAACATGCCCGGCCGCGACGATTCATAGTTCGACGTATCGACCTTGATGCGCCCGCCGAGCACATCGAGATTCCATTCGGCGATCGGTCCGAGGTCCGCGACGAGTCCGTACAGCGCGACCAGTTCCTGCGCGGCGAGATCGGTCGTGCCGTCGACATGCTTGATGCGCACGCCGCGCAACACGCCATCGGGCGCATCGAGCGAATCGATCATGCCGACGACGAATTCCATTTCGCCTGCATTGACCGCGCGCTTCATCGCCGCAACCGATGCCGCCGCCGCCGAAAAGCCGTTGCGCCGATGCACGAGCGTGAGCTTCTTCGCGACACCCTTGAGCGCGAGCGTCCAGTCGAGCGCCGAATCGCCGCCGCCCGCGACGATCACCTCGCGTTCGGTAAAGTCCGCGAGACGCGCAACGCTGTAGTGCACCGAACGCCCTTCGAGCGCCGCAGCTTCCGGCACTTGCAAACGCTGCGGCACGAACGCGCCGTTACCTGCTGCGATCAGAATCGCGGCGCAATCGAACGTCGTGCCCTTTTCCGTGCGCACGGTCCAGCGATGATCGTCGCGCTGCTCAACGGAAAACACGCGCTGGCCTAGATGGATCGGCAAATCGAACGGGCGAATCTGCTCCATCAAATGATCGACGAGTTCGCGCGCCGTGCACGATGGAATCGCGGGAATGTCGTAGATTGGCTTGTCGGGATACAACTCGATGCACTGGCCGCCCACGCGGTCCAGACCATCGACGATCTGGCACGTAAGACCGATCACGCCGGCCTCGAACGCGGCGAAGATGCCAACGGGGCCGGCGCCTATGATCAATACATCGGTGGATATCGCTTCGCTTTGTGCTTCCATGTCGTGGTGTCCTGTTTATGCTGCGTCACACGCGATTATGCGTTTTGTAGCATTCTTCAGGCCATGATACAGAAAGTGTCGGCAAGCGGCAACGAAGCCCCTGTTTGCTTGGCGGAGATTACAGCGACCGGTGCGCTACCGGTTCAACTCCCGCGCGTAGTAACTTGCCGCGGCATCGATCTCCTCGGGTGTCATGTTGCGCGCTACATTGCGCATGACTTCGTTGATGTCGTTGGTGCGCGTGCCATCATGAAACACGATCAGTTGCGCCTTCGTATGGGCGGCCGGCAAGCCGTCGATCCATGGACTGCCCGCCTTGTTGTCGATGCCGCCGTGACATGTCGCCACGGCGCGATATTGTGCATCGGCACACCGTGCGCGACATGTCACGGCGGCGCAAGCGATGCGCTCACCTTGCGTTGCGCGGGCGG
>JAQFVJ010000586.1 GCA_029439525.1 Caballeronia sp. BR6202001591004 | reverse complement strand
GCGACGCCAGCGATTATTGCCGATGCGCCTTTCATTGCGCTGAGCATATTTCACTGCGCCCCGGCCGATGATCGCTGCTCGTCATCCAGTATAGCGCGCAACAAATCCCTTGGCCGCTACGGGTTTGAGGGATGCGCGCGCATTTGCGGCATTTATCATCGGTTGTTCGGAGGCGGCTTTATCGGCCGTGGCGAAACGGGCGTTCGAATCGTTTCGCGAAAGCGACCCATCCCGCACAACGTTCTGCGTTCTGAAGCTAAGATCGGTCGCATGAATGATCCTACGTATCCTCTCGTGGTCCGGCATCCGGCCAACGAAGTCGGCCGCGACTTCGTGGCCGGCGACCTGCATGGCTGTGTCGATTCGCTGCGCTATCTGTGCTGCGGGAGATTGCTTTCGACGGCGAGCGCGACCGGCTGTTTTCCGTGCCGCGATCTATCTGATCGA
>JAQFVJ010000585.1 GCA_029439525.1 Caballeronia sp. BR6202001591004 | reverse complement strand
GTATTCAACGAGTCTATAGCCTTGGCCGACAGGCCCGGGTAATCTTTGAAATTTCATCGTGATGGGGATAGATCATTGCAATTGTTGGTCTTCAACGAGGAATTCCTAGTAAGCGCGAGTCATCAGCTCGCGTTGACTACGTCCCTGCCCTTTGTACACACCGCCCGTCGCTCCTACCGATTGAATGGTCCGGTGAAGTGTTCGGATCGCGGCGACGTGAGCGGTTCGCTGCCCGCGACGTCGCGAGAAGTCCACTGAACCTTATCATTTAGAGGAAGGAGAAGTCGTAACAAGGTTTCCGTAGGTGAACCTGCGGAAGGATCATTGTCGAATCCTGCATAGCAGACGACCGCGAACTCGTGCAACCGTCGGGCGTCGTGGGACGGGCGGCGAGGCCGAACCCTCCCGTCCTTCCCCTTCGCTCCCCGCGCGCTCGTCGCGCGGACCAACAACCCAAACCCCGGCGCGGAAAGCGCCAAGGAAAACTCAAAGAGATCGCCCGGCCCCCGACCGCCCCGTCCGCGGAGTGCGGGAGGGGATGCCGTGGCGTCTGTC
>JAQFVJ010000584.1 GCA_029439525.1 Caballeronia sp. BR6202001591004 | reverse complement strand
CGGCCAGTCGTCGGCGGTCGGTATCGGCGGCGATCCGATCAATGGTCTCAAACACATCGATGTGGTGAAGATGTTCAACGACGATCCGGACACGGACGCCGTCATCATGATCGGCGAGATCGGCGGTCCGGACGAAGCGAACGCCGCTTACTGGATCAAGGACAACATGAAGAAGCCGGTCGTCGGCTTCATCGCGGGCGTGACGGCGCCTCCGGGCAAGCGCATGGGCCACGCCGGCGCGCTGATCTCGGGCGGCGCGGACACGGCTGACGCGAAGCTGGAAATCATGGACGCGTGCGGCATCAAGGTCACGAAGAATCCGTCGGAAATGGCCCGCTTGCTGAAGTCGGTCTTCTAAACAGAAACTTGCGACGGGGTTTGGTACTCTTACCGAATCATTTCGTAAAAGTTTGTCAAAGGCGAGGGAGCGCGGCTTCCTCGCTTTTTTTCGTTGTGTGCCCAGCATGGACGCAATCTTGTAGGTGCAAGTTCTACCATGAGTTGAACAGAGCGAATGAAGCGAAGCGCAACTGCGAGAG
>JAQFVJ010000583.1 GCA_029439525.1 Caballeronia sp. BR6202001591004 | reverse complement strand
ACGATCGCGCGATCGCTGAAATAGCACGTGAGGACGAACGCAGCAAGCGGCTCATGTGCAGCTACGCGGCATCGGCCCGACCACGGCGAGCGCCTTGCTCGCCAGCATCGGGGCTGGACATGACTTCAGAAATGGTCGTCAGGTGGCCGCATGGCTGGGACTGACACCCGGCCGCCAGTACAGCAGCGAAGGCAAGGAGCGGCTGGGCAGCCTCACGAAGGTGGGTGACGCCTATCTGCGCAGCTTGCCGGTGCTCGGGGCCCGTGCTGTGATAGCAAATGTCGGCGACCGACAGGACCGGTTTAGCCGGTGGGTCCGGCCGCGGCTTCTGGCGCACGGCCATCGCGATCGCGGCCAAGGACGCCAGGATGGCCTGGGCAGTCCTTAAAATACGACGACAACTTCAAATACCAGGCGACTGCAGCTGCAGCATGACATATATGCGCAACCAGCGCTTGCGTCCGGGCGCCGTCCCTCACGGACAGGGCGAACACCATGAGTAAATCGACGATCACTTTGTACTGCCAGCGGTGATGTAAAGCGGGTTGGACCCGCGCGGGGCATACCTGGAAATCGTACGGGACCTCCATCCCGTTTAGCGAACGAGGCCCTCGCGCGCGTCTTTCATCAGGGTCCGGGCTATTGGCCCAACATGACCGATTGTAGTACCGCAGTGCTTCACCTTCTTACGCGCACCGATGGCATTGCAGCATGCAGTAACGAAAACCCCAATTGTGCTTGTGCTCAACGGGAAAACCCTTG
>JAQFVJ010000582.1 GCA_029439525.1 Caballeronia sp. BR6202001591004 | reverse complement strand
CCCTCTCGCAGTTGCGCTTCGCTTCATTCGCTCTGTTCAACTCATGGTAGAACTTGCACCTACAAGATTGCGTCCATGCTGGGCGCACAAAAGAATCGGTCGGCGTGTCGTTCAGACACGCCGCCCGTTCTATCGACGCGTTCGGACTTCGCGCTTACTTCTTCAGCACGAGACTGCCGTCGAGCGATTCGATATAAGCCGCGAGATCCTTCAGATCGCTCTGCGACAGGTTTTGCACCTGTGCTGCCATGATGGCGTTGTTGCGGCCGAAATTCGGGTTGCCGTTGCCGATCTGATACTGGCGCAGCGCCCAGTAGATATAGCTCGCATGCTGGCCCGCGAGCTTCGGATAGTCGCTGCTCACCGGCTTGTTGAGGCCGGGGCCGTGGCAGGCCGCGCAGTTGTGGCTTTCCGAGAGGACCTTGCCGTTGCTGGCATCGGCCGCGTGCGCGACATTGAACGCCGCCATCGCCATCATGCCGATCAGCGCCGCTGCCGCGCCTGCCGCCTTGAAGCGGATGTGAAGTGCCTTAGAGGGCTTCATGGATTCTCCTGTCCTGTCGTCCAAGGATCACTTGTCGGGATTGTTCTTCAAT
>JAQFVJ010000581.1 GCA_029439525.1 Caballeronia sp. BR6202001591004 | reverse complement strand
ACAGCAGTTGCTCGCGTTCGGTATCGGGCAGATTCATTTTGCCCATGACCCGTGTCTAAACATAGATATGGGGCTAATTCAATGACGCACTGCAGTAGTGACGTATTCGTGTTCACCGTGAAGGTGACGGCATGGCGCACGCATTTTCGCCGCACAATGAACGATTTCGACTCGAAGGCGAACTCGCGCGCGATCGATTCCCTGCTCAACTACGAGACGGTGAAGTACTTCGGCAACGAGGAATGGGAGGCGCGTCGTTACGACGAGAATCTCAAGCGCTATCGCGCGGCCGCGATCAAGTCGCAGCGGTCGCTGTCGATGCTGAACTTCGGGCAGCAGACGATCATCGGCACGGGGGTGGTGTTCATTCTGTGGCGCGCGGCGATCGGCATCGTTCCGCAGGACACGCGGTGCTGTTCAACGATTCGATCTACTACAACATCGCGTACGGGTGTCCGGCGGCGAGCTGCGACGAAGTGATCGCAGCGGCGCGCGCGGCGCATAATCCACAACTTCATCGAGGGGCTGCCTGAGGGTTACTACTGCAGTGCGTCATTGAATTAGCCCCATATCTATATTTAGACACGGGTCATGGGCAAAATGAATCTGCCCGATACCGAACGCGAGCAACTGCTGTCGGCGGTGCGCAGGCGAACGGTGCGGGCGGCG
>JAQFVJ010000580.1 GCA_029439525.1 Caballeronia sp. BR6202001591004 | reverse complement strand
CATCATATGCTGGCGATAATTGCGAACGTCATTTTTGTTAACGACTCTTAGGCGGCTTTCTGTGCCGGCGTGCGCGGCAGGCCGAAGTCTTCTGGAAAGTGATCGAGAGCGGACATCACCGGGAACGGCGTCATGCCGCCCATCGCGCAGAGCGAGCCGGACACCATCGTGTCGCACAGATCGCGCAGCAGCGTGACCTGCCTGATCGACATATCGCCTTCGCGGATCTTCGCGATTACTTCTTCGCCGCGCCTCGAGCCGATGCGGCACGGCGTGCACTTGCCGCACGATTCGAGCGCGCAGAAGTGCATCGCGTATTGCGCGAGTTCGGCCAGATTCGACGTGTCGTCGTGAACGACGAGACCGCCGTGACCGGCCACCGCGCCGACCTTCGATTCCTCGTAATCGAGCGGAATGTCCCACTGATGTTCGGGCAGACACGTGCCGAGCGGACGTCCCACTTGCACCGCGCGCGGGACGTCCGCTCGCCGTGCCACCACCATATTCGTAGATGAGTTCGCGCAAGCTGACGCCGAACGCGAGTTCGACGAGTCTACCTTGCTTCACGTTGCCCGCGATCTGGAATGGCAGGGTGCCGCGCGAACGGCCCATGCCGAAGTCGCGATAGAACGACGCGCCCTTCGCGAAGATGATCGGCACGGTCACCAGCGTGATGACGTTGTTGATGACCGTCGGCTTGCCGTACAGGCCGACCAGCGCCGGCACCGGCGG
>JAQFVJ010000579.1 GCA_029439525.1 Caballeronia sp. BR6202001591004 | reverse complement strand
TCAGCTTCGATATTGATGTTTGCAATAAACGCGCACCGCCGACAGCAGTTGCTCGCGTTCGGTATAGGGCAGATTCATTTTGCCCATGACCCGTGTCTAAATAAACATAGACATGGTGCTAATTCAATGACGCGCTGCACTAACCGCCGATTTGGAATGCGAAGGAAGCGGAAGCAGCCGCGATGACGCGTCAGGAGCCTGACCATGGATGAGGTGACGGTCATCGACCATTTCCTCGACATCTTCTCGCGCTACATCGATTCCGGCTTCGGCATGGTCCATGGTGAAGTGGCGTGGCTGTCGGCGACGCTGGTGGCAATCGACATGACGCTGGCCGGTCTCTGGTGGGCACTCGCCCATGCGAGCGGCCAGGGCGCCGACGTCATGGCCAAGCTCATCCGGCTGTACGTCGGCGCCTTCGCCTTCCTGATCGGCCATTTCAACACGCTCGCCGGCATCGTCTTTCGCTCCTTCGCCGGACTGGAATTGAATGCCTCGGCGTCGAACGTGGCGACGGACAAATTCCTGCAGCCGGGGCGTCTGGCCAAAACCGGCATCGATGCCGCGGCGCCCATCCTTGATCAGATCAGTTGGCTGGCTTCCCGGAAGTGTTCGTGCATCTCACGCCGATCGTCGTGCTGTTCCTCGCTTGGTTCGTCGTCGTCCTGTGCTTCTTCGTACTGGCCGTGCAGCTCTTCGTCACGTTGATCGAGTTCAAGCGGACCACGCTTGCCGGCTTCGTGCTCGTGCCCTTCGCGCTATGGAACAAGACCGCCTTT
>JAQFVJ010000578.1 GCA_029439525.1 Caballeronia sp. BR6202001591004 | reverse complement strand
TGCCCCTCTCCACGCAAGCAGACGACGCGATGCTCGATCCGGCTAGCGCTAGTTCACGCGGCTACGCTGAACAGCACCGCTTCGACGCCACCTCGATCGAGGTGGCTGATGACGTGAAGGACTTTCATCGTGACACTTGAGCGCGTGCTTGCTCACGCTCGTCCACAGAATCCGCGCGCGCCGTTTCGACGTACCACGGCACTGTAATGCGAATGCCTTCAGGAAGCCAAATGCCATCCGCATAGCCGAGCTGGGTCCGGGCTTTTTCCACGCTGGCGAGCGAGTGGCGCACGTCACCGTCGCGAAAATCACGATGGATCGGCGCCCGGTTGTAATGAACGCCATGCAGTGCGAAGGCGTCGCGCAGCGCGACATAAAGCTCGTTGAGCGTCGTCTGGTCGCCGAGCGCGACGTTGTACACCTCACCGCGCGCTTCGTCGCCCGCGATCGCGGCAAGCAGGTTGACCTGAACGGCGTTGTCGAGGAAGCAGAAATCGCGGCTCGTATCGCCATCGCCGTTGATATGGATGTCCTCGCCGGCCATCATGGCCGCGATCCACATTTAGGAATCACGGTGGCATAGGGGCCGTTCGGATCCTGCCGTTTCCCGAATACATTGAAATAGCGCAATCCGGTTGCCTTGAAGCCGTAGCAGCGGGCGAAAACCTGCGCGTACAACTCGTTGACATATTTGGTTACGGTATACGGTGAACGCGGCCGGCCGATCTGGTCCTCATGCTTCGGCAACGCAGGGTGATCGCCATAAGAGTCGTTAACAAAATGACGTTCGCAATTGTCGCCAGCATATGATGCAGCAAGCGATTTTCATGAAGGCCACGTGGATGAAGGCGAGCCGT
>JAQFVJ010000577.1 GCA_029439525.1 Caballeronia sp. BR6202001591004 | reverse complement strand
TTGCCAACGCCGTGCGCGACAATCCGGCGCGCGCCGCCGCCATCGGCTTCGCGCCGCGCAGCGTCCGCTTCACGGTGCTCATCGTGTCGGCGTTTTTCGTGAGCGGCGTGATGTCGCTCATCAACGTGGAACTCGTGTCGGCGGAAAGCGTCGGTCTCGCGCGTTCGACGAGTGCGCTCGTGGCGACCGTCATCGGCGGCACAGGATCGTTCTTCGGGCCGATGATCGGCGGGCGCGGTGCTGCTGACCTTCTTCAGCGTCATGCTGGCCTCGATGTCCGTGCGTGGCCGATGTATCTCGGGCTGTTTTTCGTGTGGGTCGTCGTTGCCGTGCCCGAACGCGTCACCGGTTTTTTCCGGCGTGATGCGCGTGACGCGGGACTCGGCGTGCTGAGCGCGCTTGCGGGGGGCGTGGCGGTCGTCGTGGTCGAAACGCTCTACGCGAATACGTTGCCGAAAAGCGCGTGGATGATCGCGATCCCGGGCGCCGCGCTCGGCCTTTGGCTCGCTCGCGTGGCGAGGTCCGTGCGATGAACGCGGCGCTCGAACTGCGCGGCATCACGAAGCGCTTCGGTGCGACGCACGTGCTGAACGGTGTTGATCTGCGCGTCGAGGCGAGCGAGCGGGGCACGCGCTCATCGGACCGAACGGTGCGGGCAAGTCGACGCTGTTCGATCTGATCTCGGGGGTCTTACGCCGAATGACGGGCGCATCGTCGCGCAGGGTGTCGATATCACGGGCAAGCCGCCGCCGCGCGTGAGCCGCGTCCTTGCGCGCAGCTTCCAGACGACGAGCGTGTTCGCGGGTCTCGGCCGCGATCGACAATCTGCGCTGCGCGTCGCTCGGTGCGGCATCGGCGCGCGTGCTCGATCGATGGTTCGCATCGCGCATCATCGAACGCAAGGCGCGCGATGCTCGATGCCATCGGCCTCACCG
>JAQFVJ010000576.1 GCA_029439525.1 Caballeronia sp. BR6202001591004 | reverse complement strand
GCCGATCAAGTGGAAGTATGACGATCCTTCGCCTCGGATCCACCCGGTGCCAAATCAATCACGCAGTCGACTAGCCGCCCTTCAAGTCCTTCCGTTTAAGCTAGATAAATAACATTTGCAAATCGAATATTTATAGGAATGCAAATAATCAACTACTAAGATTGTCGATCTCGCAGGTGGTCAACGAATAGCGCGACGCCTGCGTGGAGGTCAGCACCGCCCTTTGAGAAATCTACGACACCGCACAGCGATGCCGTTCCCGAGCAGCATTTACATGTTGATATTTCGGTTGCAATCTGAATGTCGTTAAGAAGTAGTGTTAGGATTGCGCATGTTAGCTAACGTGGCAAGTTTTTAACGGGTCTTTGCAAGCGAAAACATGAGACAACTCTGAATGTCCATGCCCTTGCGAAAATCAGGGCAGCCGCAGTCCCCCCTTCAAGTCCCTCCGTCCGTAGGGTCGTGCGAATTGCCGCGCAGCCGTACTCTTCATCCCAAGCGCTGACGTTCAAGAAGCGCATTAACCACACAACCAAACGGGGAAACTTGACGAGGGTTCCGGCGATGTACGTCCTATCTGGCTCTTTGCGATGATCGTTGCGCTGCTCACGGCGAGCACGATCGTCGTTGCGCTGCCACAATCCGTGGTTGATGAACTGAGCGCTGCCACCGCGCCGCAATCGGTGTTCGGCGCGGAATCGAATCGCGTGAGCATGATGCTGGCATCGTGCGCGACGGACGCCGATTGAGTCTTCGAACGCAAGTGTTTTGAAAACAAGGCGTTGCACGTCGATTCAAGGCGATATCCACAGGCTTGTGCACGAAATCTGTGGATAAGAACGACGCTCGATAAGTCAGTATGATTTTCTGTGAGGCGGAGGCTGGCCTGACGTGGGGTGTTCAACGCGGGTTAGCATCTCTGCCAGATGCCGCATGGGTGGGCATGGGC
>JAQFVJ010000575.1 GCA_029439525.1 Caballeronia sp. BR6202001591004 | reverse complement strand
GCATCCGCTTCGAACGGCTCGCCTTCATCCACGTGGCCTTCATGAAAATCGCTTGCTGCATCATATGCTGGCGACAATTGCGAACGTCATTTTGTTAGCGACTCTAAGCGATTATGAAGAAGCGTGGTGGCCGCGCATGAACGTGTGGCGGATCAGTGGTAGGTGGTTTGCTACGACTGTCGCGGTTGTTGTTGCAGAGAGTCGTTCACCTTGCGCGCCACTCTGAATGCAATCAATGACACCGTCGTTTGTGGTACTCCACGTTGCGCGAAGGGCTGCGACGGTAGTCAGCGAAGCAAGGCGCAGGTCGAGGTAAATGTGGCTGTTGACGCGCCCGTGCTTGGGTTGCTCGATTTGATCGACCGCGTCGAAGCGGCGGTAGGTACACCAGTTCAAACGGCGGTCAAGCGAGCCGACGAGCAGGCGTTCGCATCGCTCAACGGTCACAACCTCATGTTCGTCGAAGACGCTGAGCGTCGAATTGAGGCGGTGTTGCTTGACTACGTTTGTCCGAGCGTACATGTGCGTCACATGGAAAGCCTGCATCCTCATGATGCGGTGGCGTGGGCGAACCAACCACACAACGGAGTGTCGGCATGAATGCAGAATCTCGCTCAGACTCGATCCCGGTTACGCTGCTGACGGGCTTCTTGGGTAGTGGCAAGACGACTGTCCTCAACTATCTCGTGCGCCAGCCCGAACTAGCTGACGCACTCATAACCATCAATGAATTCGGCGAAATGCCGCTGGATCATATGCTGGTGGCACATAGTACTGAGAACGTAGTGATGGAGATGAGTAGCGGCTGCCTGTGCTGCACCATCCGCGGGGATCTCGTGAAAACGCTGCGCGACATAAGCTGTCGCTTCTCGCGCAACGGTGAGCGACAGTTCCGTCGTGTGCTCATCGAGACCACTGGCCTAGCCGACCCCGCGCCGATCATCCACACGCTGATATGACCCACCCGCAGGTTGCGCCTCAATACAAGCTTGATGGCATTGTTGCAACGATCGATTTTGCTACTGGGATGCAAACGCTGGATCGACACGTGGAGGCGGACAAACAAGCTGGGGTTGCCGATATGTTATTGCTGATGAAGGCGGATCTGGTCACCGAGGAACAACGCCTGGTATTGCATCGCAGGCTAGACGACATTAACCCGGCAG
>JAQFVJ010000574.1 GCA_029439525.1 Caballeronia sp. BR6202001591004 | reverse complement strand
GGCGGCGGGCCGCAAGTTCGATCTGTCGTCGGCCGCCGCCAGCGCGTGGCTCGTGCGCCTCGAAGCAGCGCTCGGCACGCAACTCTTCGAGCGCACCACGCGCAGCCTGCGACTCACCGACGAAGGCCGCACCTATCTCGCGCATTGCCAGCTGCCAGCACACGATTCAGACTCTCGACGATGCCCACGCCGCGGCGATGTCGTGAGTGGCAAGCTGCGCGTCTCCGCTACATCGGATTTCGGGCGCCATGTGCTGCGCGAATGGCTCGATGCCTTCAACGAGCGTCATCCGGATGTGAGCCTGGCGCTAGTGTTGTCGGATTCGCTGTCGCATCTGTTTTGCAGGACGATATCGATCTCGCGATCCGCTTCGGCGTGCCCGCCGACAGCACGATGGTCGCCAAACGCATGGCGCCGAACCGGCGCGTGCTGTGCGCGTCGCCGGCGTATCTCGAAGCGTTCGGCATGCCCGTCGATGTGCACGCGCTGGAGGCGCATCGGTTCGTGCTGCTGTCGGCGGCGGCGGGCATCGTGAACGAATGGTGCTTCACGCGCAATAACGAAACGGTGGCGTTCTGCGCATCGGTGAATCGCGCGCGAAACGAATGACGGCGCGATCGCGCAACAATGGGCGCTCGAAGGGCGCGGCATCGCGATGAAATCGGTCTGGGATATCGGCGCGGACTTGCCGGCGGACCGGTTCAGGATCGTGCTGCCGGAATGGCGCGGCCCGGACGTGCCGGTGCATGCGCTGTTTCAGAAGCGCCAGTACATGGCGCCGCGCGTGCGCGCGCTGTTCGACTTTCTCGGCGAACGCTTCGCAGATACGGCCCGATCGCTCGAGCCGTATCTCTGAGGCACTTCAAGCTCAGCTCTGCGACGCGCCGAACGCCGGATCGCTCATGCTGTCGCGGCCCGTTTCGACTCGGCCCGCATAGCGTCGCAGGAACGCGCGGTCGGTATTCACCGTCACCTGCACGTCGTACCAGCCGTACGCGTTGCGGCAGTCAACAGTCAAGATAGACCTGTGCGTTATCGCCGCCCGTCACGCGCTTCGTGATGGTCTTCGACGGATCGTAGGCATTCACCACGCTGAACGTGCACGCCGCCGTGCCGTTATTCTCCAGACGTAATTTAATTGCAGATTGCCGTTCGCGACGTCGTAGCCGTCTTTCACTTCCGGGTCGGCTTCGTCGCGCGACCACCACGCGTGCTGCGCGTTGGGTGCCCGCGAAACGGCGGGCGAAACCGTTCGGGCCGTGCACGACGCAATCGAACGTACCGTCCGCGTTTGCCGGCAGGTGATCGGCCAGACGCTTCTTCGACTCGACCGTGTAGGTGCCGGCGCATCCGTGCTGGCGTTGCGATAGAGCAGGAAGACC
>JAQFVJ010000573.1 GCA_029439525.1 Caballeronia sp. BR6202001591004 | reverse complement strand
GCGCTCTTGAGTGCGTGCGAGATCAACTGCGTAAAGCGCTCACGCTCGATGACGAGCTTCAGTTGCACACGCGCCTGGATGCGGCCGTAAAGTGCGGCGTATGGGGCACGCTCCAGCATGGAGGCCAGCGACGAATGGGCCGCGAGCCAGACGGTCAGCAGATCACGCGAATCAAAGGCGAAGTTCAGGAGCGACGGGAAGTCGTGGAAGAACTCCGGCGGCAGGTTCTGCGCTTCGTCGATAATCCACACTGGCAGCATCTGCTTGCCTTCGACGAGTTCACTGATGCGCTGCTTGAGATCGCGCCACAGGTCCGTCCGCCGGTAGCTGGGTTCCAGTTCGAGCGCGCGGGCAAGCGAGCGGTACAGATGCGGCCGAACTCCGTTTCAGCCAGATAGATGACGTGGTAACGGTGTGGATTCAGGCCGCGCGTGATGTGGCGCAAAGCGGCGGTCTTGCCCACGCGGGGTTCTCGCCCGTCAGCAGACCGATGCCGGGACTGGTGAGCAGCCACTGGACCACAGGTCCATGCTGTCCTTGTCCGGCGGCGCGCGGCGCAGGCCGAAGTGCTATCGGTACATGCTTAGCCCTCCTCGCGGTAGTGACGCTGGTGCATAAGCTCGAGCAGGTTCGGTCCCTGGGTTGTTGCGTGGGTAACAGGCTCCGGCTGGATTCTGTGCCGCGTGCTGTTCGCCACGACATCAAGCACAGCGGCGGTGCCCAGTGGCTCACCCGTCTGGTTTTCGATACGCACTACCGTGCCGGCATGCGGATCGACGACGAGCATCACGGTCTGGTCGGTGAGCTCGTACGGGACCTCGAAGTGCCGGTTCTGGTAAGAGACGGTGCCGTCGCGGCGAACGTGCCGGGCAACACGATGCCAGAACAGTTTGTCCAGTTGGGGCGGCCAGCGGGCCGAGCAGCCGGATGCGGGGCAGGTCCTGCTGGTAGCGCGACAGCGGTGTCTGGTTACCCAGCGCGCTGTGGGGCTGACAGTAATAGACCTGCTCGACCCATGCCCACAACCGCGCGTTAAGGTCCACGAGTTCGCGAATGTGCGTGGTATCGAGTTCGGCCAGAAACTGCTCACGTAAATGCCAGCGCTCAAGCTTGCCCTTGCCTTCGGGCGCGTATGGCCGGCAATACACGAGCCGCATCGACGCGCAGCTGCAGTATCGAGGCGCGGTACGCGGCGCCGTTGTCGACGACGATCGTCTTCGGAACGCCGCGCCTGAGCAGGGCCTGCTTGAGCACGCCCTCGATGTCGAGCGCCGTCTCCGAGAGACAGAATGCGCTGTGGGCGATCAGGCGCGAGACGTCGTCCATCAGCGGCACAAGATACGTCTTCTGCGACGCCCGCCAAACGACAGCGTAGGGCCGTGCATGACGTCGCCATACCAGATCGAGCCGGCGTGTTTGGCCGCGAAGCTGCGCTTCTCTTCGGGCACGACCTCCGGTCCGGCAATGCGTGAGATGCCGT
>JAQFVJ010000572.1 GCA_029439525.1 Caballeronia sp. BR6202001591004 | reverse complement strand
GCTTTTCCTCATCAACGGCGTCACGCTGACGCTCTCGCGCGGTGTGCCGGTCGCCACGCCCGGCACACCGGAGTTCGCCGCCGTGATGGGCGCGTGGGGCTACAGCGAAATACTCTGGACGCTGGCGCTCGCCTTCATCATGCATGTGTTGTTGCGGCATACGCGCTGGGGTCTGCATACGCAGGCAGCGGGCGCGAATTCGCTCGGCGCGAGCGAAGCGGGCATTCACGTGAACCGCTTGCGCCTCGGTAACTTCGTGCTGGCTGCGGTGCTCGCGGGCTTCACCGGCATTCTGGAAGGATTCCGAATTACTTCCATCGATCCGCAAGCCGGTGGCAACCAGATCATGTTCCTCGCGGTCGCGGCGGCGGTGATCGGCGGCACGCCGCTGACGGGCGGCTCGGGCACGATCGTTGGCGGTCTGATCGGCGCGGTGGTGCTCGGCATTCTCAATGACGGCTTTACGCTGATTGGCATCAACGCGTTCACCTTCAACATCATTCTGGGTGCTGCGATTCTCGCCGCGATGGTCTTCAATATTCACGTCGGCCGCATTCGACGCAAGGGAGCGAAGTGATGGCGGAACCTCAAACTGATCTGGCTTTGCGCGGCGACAACATCGTCAAGCGCTTCGACGCGGTGACCGCGCTCGACGGCGTGTCGCTCACGCTGGGTCAGGGAGAGATTCTCGGAATTCTCGGCGACAACGGCGCGGGCAAATCCACGCTCGTCAAGATTCTCACAGGCTTTTATCAGCAGACGGAAGGCAAGCTGTACGTGCACGGCGAAGAAACGTTGCTGCGTTCCGTCGATCATGCGCGTTCGCTCGGCATCGAATGCGTGTATCAGGATCTCGCGCTGGCGAATTCGCTATCGATCTACCACAACATGTTCTTGAACCGCGAGATCGTGCGACGCGGTCCGTTACGTCTCGTCGATCACAAGTCGATGCGCGAACGCGCGGCGCAGTTGCTCGACGATATCGGCGTGCACGTGCCCTCGGTCGATCTGCCGGTTGAGCGTCTGTCGGGCGGTCAAAGGCAGGCGATTGCCGTGGCGCGTGCGGTGAATTCGAACGCTCGCGTGCTGCTGCTCGACGAACCGCTTGCCGCGATGGGCGCACGCGAGGCCGCTCTCATCATCGATCTCATCATGAGACTGAAGGAAAACGGCCGGCTGTCGATCATCATGATCATGCACAACTATGCGCAGACGCTCGATATCGCCAATCGCATCATGCTGATGCAGCGCGGGCGCGTGACATATCAGCAGCGTAGCGCTAATACTTCGGTTACCGAACTAATGGAAATCGTGCGCCGCGAATATCAGGCGATGCGTGCAACGACCGCGCACTAAGCGTGTTTATCGAACCCGTCGCGGTGACCTGGCCGAATACACATGGATTCCCGCAACCCGAAACAGCGCAAGAGCATGCACGGACGCATCGTGCAGGAGCTCGGCATGCAGATCGTGAGCGGCGCGT
>JAQFVJ010000571.1 GCA_029439525.1 Caballeronia sp. BR6202001591004 | reverse complement strand
CCGACGCTGCTGCTGATCGGCGATAACGATAGACGGCTATCGGCAAGGACTTCGCGCTGCCTGAGGTGCGACCGACGCTCGGACGTTATCCGGAGCTGGCGAAGCTGGCGAAGGAACGTATCGCGGGCGCGCAACTCGTGGAATTTCCCGAGCTCGGGCACGCGCCGCAGATGCAGGACCCGGCGGCGTTTCATAAGGCGCTGCTCGAAGGCATGGCTGTGGGGTCGAAAAGCCCCTGATCGATCAAACTGTTTTCTTCTGCCACGCGTAATTTATAGTTGCCCTCCTTCGAGTAAAATTATTTAGAGCTATTTTACGAATTATGGCGAGTTTCAAAAGAGATCCTTTGGGAAAGGCCGTCGTTGGTTTCCGCTCGTCTGGAAACGTTCGAATGCCGCGTATTATCGCATCGTTCATACTGCCGACCGTTGTGGCGAGCTTATTGACGTTCTGAGTGATCCGTGCTCCTAGTTTTGACGAGCTCAGGTAGTGGACATTTGAGGCCATTCACGCTTTCGCCACCTGTTCGCGAGCGGTGTCCCTATGGAAAAATCATCGGTTCACGTACAGGAGAGGGAAGAATGAGTGTCACGCCGAGGGGAATGAGTGTACAGGAAGCTTATCGGGAATATACGACCGGCAATTTCCGTGTAAATCGCCAATATCAGCGGAAGCTAGTCTGGAGCGTTGACGAGAAGGCGCGTCTTATCCGATAGTATCCTCCAGGCTATCCTATTCTTCTACTTTTATTGGCGACGTAGAGCACAGATGAAGGTGCGAAAATATTCGAAATTGTTGATGGTATGCAACGGTTAAATGCCGTGTTCTCGTTTATCGAGAATCAGTTCGCCGTTGCTGGTCGGTATTTTGACGTTGAGCAGTGTTAGCGCGCGCAAAACAAGCCGCCGAGGAAGGGCGGTTCGTAGCGCATTCTTCTCCGCAAGAGGTACTCGACGAGGAAGATTGTGCGCGACTGCTGGAATATAAATTTGCTGTCACAGAGTTTCTCGTAGTGGATCTGGCTGAGGTTAATGAAGTGTTCGGGCGCATCAACGCGTATGGACGTCAGTTAAGTGATCAGGAAAAGCGCCAAGTCGGTGTTATATCTCCCTTCGCGAACTTCATTCGCGGAAATAGCGGCTGAACTTCGAGGCGACGCATCAGCAAACTATCTTAATCTTGCGGATATGCCGCAAATTAGCGTTGACGTGATTGGGGACGATCCTACATACGGTGTTCGTGCAGATAACACGTTCTGGTGCAAGCAAGGCATTCTTCGACGGAACCAGCTAAGAGAGGCTGAGGACGAACAATTTCTGGCTGACTTGGCGATTTCAATTTTAGAAGAAACGCCATTTTCTTTTAGCGGTGCGACACTTGATGAATATTATAGTGGAAATTCCGAAGTGGCCCGGAACATTAATGCTAGGCTAAACGGATACGGTGTTGATGCACTAAAAAATTCTGTTGTGAGCACGTTTTCCGCCATCCGCGAGACGATTGAAAATTCGATTCGACCTCGAAT
>JAQFVJ010000570.1 GCA_029439525.1 Caballeronia sp. BR6202001591004 | reverse complement strand
TCCCTGCCACACCACCCGGCATGCGGGTCCGCGCCGGGCGGTTCAGGAAGTTGGGTCATGAGAGACGGGGCAGACCCAGCCGATCGAACCATGCGATATGGTATGAACCCACGGTTCGGGGGCTGGGCGCCGCTGTTGCGCCACCAGCGGCGGCTGTTGGCCGCCACCTGCTGCGCCACGTCCGGCGACTGTGAACGTATACGTTCACAGTCGCATCCTCGGCGTAGCGCACGAAACAATGGCCTCGTCGCTCCAGTTCCTTATCCACTTCGTCGAGCAGCACGTTCGCCAGTAGCGGTGAGAGTGGCCCGTCTTGCG
>JAQFVJ010000569.1 GCA_029439525.1 Caballeronia sp. BR6202001591004 | reverse complement strand
CTGTGGGGAGGGGGGCGTACCGGCCCAGTCCGCTGCGACGGGTGACGATCCCGAAGCCGGACGGAGGCGAGCGCGAGCTGGGCCTTCCGACGGTGTGACGGGACTGGGACTGATCCAGCAGGCGCTGCTGCAGGCGCTGCAACCGGTTCTGGAGCCCACCTTCAGCGAGCACAGCTACACGGCACTTCGGACCCGCACGGCGTGCGCACGACGCGGTGCTTGCCGCGCAGTCGTACGTGCAGTCGGGACGGCGGATCGTGGTGGAGGTTGATCTGGAGAAATTCTTCGACCGGGTCAATCACGACATTCTCATCGACCGCTTGCGCAAA
>JAQFVJ010000568.1 GCA_029439525.1 Caballeronia sp. BR6202001591004 | reverse complement strand
GGATCATGCGGAAACTGAAGATGTTGGGCGTGAGCTTCCAGCCCTGCGCTTCCATGTCGACCGGCTGAACAGGCGGCCGCACGATGGTCCAGCCGGACGTGCTGCGGATGCCGTTCGCAATGGGTGCCTTGTCGATTGCACCGCTGATCTTCACCTGCGAAAACGACAGTTGCTCGAGCACCTGCCCGGCCGGATCGAGCGTCTGCGCGCGCAGCAACAGGCCGGTTTTCGCATCGGCCCACAGCTTATAGGCAAAGCGGTATGCGTCTTTGGGATCGAGTTCGAGCACCTGCGTGTCGAGACCCGCGACGCGGTCCGCGCCG
>JAQFVJ010000567.1 GCA_029439525.1 Caballeronia sp. BR6202001591004 | reverse complement strand
CCGCCGCCGCGCCGCCCGCCGCCCTGACGTGCCTGCTGTTGCGAGCCGGGGTCGCTCGAGTCGCTATGGTGTTGCCACCATGCGATCGCGCCGGCGACGATCAGCACGGCGATGACGAGGGGTACGATGCGCCGGCGGCGCGGCGGGCGATCGCTGGCCGCGAGAGAAGCGGGCGTCGGTGTCGGGCGCGACGGGCCCGGAGAATTCTTTTGGTCGTCCATCGGTTCGCTGGCTGGGTCGTTCGACTGCGTGTTCGCTGGGTTGTTCGGCTAGTGTATTCGCGGGTTCTTTCGGTTGAATTACGGTGCGCGGATGGGCGGTGTCTGTGCTGCGCGATGGTCGTGTTTTGCATCGGGCGGATACGGAAAGCAAGGGTCTTGAAGATGCCGGCCGGCAAACGAGTG
>JAQFVJ010000566.1 GCA_029439525.1 Caballeronia sp. BR6202001591004 | reverse complement strand
TAAGCTCGATAGCGATTCGCGCGGGTTCGAGTGGATCGTTGGTGATGACAATGCGAACAGCGTTTATGCGTATCGGCGGACGGATGCCGAAGGACGCGATGTCGTTGTTGTTTGCAATATGAAGCCGGTGCCTCGGCAAGGTTATCGCATTGGACTGCCGCGTGGTGGGCGCTGGGTCGAGGTGCTCAATTCCGATGCTTCAATTTATGGTGGGTCTAATTTGGGCAACGAGGGCGTGATATATGCCGAGGACTATCCTAGCCATGGGCGGGGGCAGTCCGCGGCACTCACCTTACCGCCGTTGGCTACTCTGGTTTTGCGGGGTGATTGATTTTTTTGCTTCTTTGTTCGGGCAAGGCGCCGCTGTTATCTGTTGTTTTTGTAGTAGGCGCCTCCCCGGCGCGGGGGTCACCTTCTTTGCTGGCTGCAAAGAAGGTAACCAAAGAAAGTCAGTATGATTTTCTGTGAGGCGGAGGCTGGCCTGACGTGGGGTGTT
>JAQFVJ010000565.1 GCA_029439525.1 Caballeronia sp. BR6202001591004 | reverse complement strand
CTGAAATCCAAAACCCCGCCGACCGGCGGCTGAACGCAGTCACACCGCAGCGCCTGACAATGGGTTCAGGCGCGGGGCGAGAACGGCGTAGCGGCAACGAACGGCTTTTGAAAACCCGTTCCTGAGCGAACTGCAATGAAAGACGCCCTGCTTGCCACCGTCACCGAAGAAGTCGCCGCTGTCCACGCCTTCGAAGTCCTCCTCACCGACGCGCTAATCGCCGTGCAGCCGATGGGCGTGCTGCCCGGAATCCATCCAGAACAAGGACCGCATTGACCGAACGCATCGTCGCGCTCCAGCACGCGCGCGAAGCCGAACTGACCGCGCTGGGCCTGCCCACGGGCGCTGCCGGCATGGATGCCGCCGCCGATGGCGACGCGCAGATCGCCGAGCAATGGTCGCAACGGCGCGCCACTGCCACCCGCGCGAAGCAGGACAACAACAATGGCGTGCTGATCCGCACGCGCATGGAATACAACCGCAAGGCGCTCGCCGCGTTGCAGGTGTCGCCCGCGAAGACCGGTTGTTTTTACGGTCCGGACAGCCGCGTGCCAGGCGT
>JAQFVJ010000564.1 GCA_029439525.1 Caballeronia sp. BR6202001591004 | reverse complement strand
CCGACATCGGTTCGGGCGTGTCGCCATCGATGCGGATCGCCTGGATGTCGCCGTTGAAGCCCTGCATCGTGAACTTGTAGCCCTTCGCTTCGAGCTCCTTTACTACGGCCGGATCGAGCTGATGATACGGCTCCTGGAAGATCGTGTTCGGCGGAAGAAGCTGATGATGGAAACGCGTCGCGCCGACCGCTTCGGGCAGCGGCATGTTGAAGTCGTACACGTTCGACAGCACCTGGAAGATCGACGTGAAGATGCGCGAGCCGCTCGGCGTGCCGATCACCATCGCGATCTTGTCGTCCTTGGTGAGGATGGTCGGCGTCATCGACGAAAGCGGGCGCTTCTTTGGCGCGATGGCGTTGGCATCGCTGCCGACCACGCCGAACATGTTCGGCGTGGTCGGCAGCGATGCGAAGTCGTCCATTTCATCGTTCAGCACGATGCCCGTGCCTTCCGCGACCACACCCGAGCCGAAATAGCCGTTGATGGTGTACGTGTTCGATACCGCGTTGCCCCACTTATCGACGACCGAGAAATGCGTGGTCTCGGCTTTTTCAGGCATCGAGGTGCCCAGACCCGGCTGCACGCTCTTGGTGTCCGAAGGTTCGTTCGGATTCACTTCCTGCGCGCGCTTCAGGATGTAGTCGTCGTTGATGAGTTGCGCGACCGGCACCTTGTAGAAGTCCGGATCGCCGAGATATTGCGCGCGG
>JAQFVJ010000563.1 GCA_029439525.1 Caballeronia sp. BR6202001591004 | reverse complement strand
CCGCCCGGTGCGGACCCGCGCCGGGTGGTGTGGCAAGGGGGCACAGTCAGCGTTGACTGTCCCCTATGGCGATTCGTCCGAAAAACGGTGGGCGATCCCGCAAAAGCCTTACTACGCTTAGGTCTGTAAGCTCCCTCAAATTGTTTTGTAGTTTTAATAATGCTAAACTGGCAAACGTTGAGAATGGTTCGTATTAACGATAAAAGCCACGTCAGCATCGGTGCGAACGTTGAGCACTGTTCTTCAAAGGAGATGTTTGCTCCGGCCTCGTGTCCGGTGTTCGTCGAAACGTCCGCATGGCTCGCGCAGTCGATAACAACAAGGAGTATCTGGTATGGGTTCAACGTTGATGCGCGGCCTCGTTGCCGCAGCAGGCCTGACGGCGATGATGGCGGCGAGCGCCGCCGAATATCCGATCAGCAAACAGCATATTGAAGGCGGTATGGAAACCGGCGCCGTCTATCTGCAGCCAATCACGATGGAACCGGAAGGCATGATGCGCAAAGCATTGGATTCGGATATCCACCTCGAGGCGGACATCCACGCGGTCAAGAACAATCCGACCGGTTTCGCCGAAGGCGACTGGATGCCGTATCTCAACGTGACGTACGAACTCACGAAAGTCGGTTCGACGCAGTCCATCAAGGGCGACCTGATGCCG
>JAQFVJ010000562.1 GCA_029439525.1 Caballeronia sp. BR6202001591004 | reverse complement strand
CACGCGGATGGCAGCGTGGCGGAGTGGTGATCTTGTAGTTCTGCGAAAACGGCGGCGCGTCGTCGATCAGCGTTTGAGACGCGCCTTCACGGCCACCACGACCCAGCGCATTGCTGATGACAGGTCTTTTCCGCGCGTTCGATATCACGCATCGTCAGGGTGGGTTCCTGCGCATCAAGTTCTTCGATCAACACCCGCGCATCACGCCGAGTAACACGCCCGCGTCGATGGGCGGTGTCCATCACTTGCCGTCGAGCTTCACGAACACACTCGAACGGCCGCCTTCGGTGTCCACGCGCAGTCGTAATCTCGGCGCAGCGCGTGGTTTTATGCCTCAGAGCGGATCGTTCGACGACTTTGCTCCGAAGCCGCGCTCGCTCGAACGCGATCGGCACATCCACGGTATCGGACGGCAACGGCGCGCACGGTATCGGACGGCAACGGCGCGAGCGGCGCGCTCGTGATCGCTATGCGTCCATGCTTGTCGAGCGCAATTCTCAAACGGTACGGCTTCCCCGCATCGAACGTTGCGCAATGCTCGGCGGACTTGCGCATCGAGCGCCCGTTCGTCGAACGCGAAACCCAGAACGCCGCACTCTTCTTCAACCGTGCGACATGCCGCGAGTAGTGCCGAACGCCGTCTTTGCGCGTTGCAAAACACGTTTCGAACAACTCGATGCCCGGGTCCGCGCCGGTCAAAAAACGCGCTTTCAAAAGACACTCCTTGTATTCGTCGTCGGCGACGCTGTCGAGCACGATGCCCGCGCCGAGATACCCAGCATGCCGCGCGTGTCGTCAGCATCGGTCATCAAGGTACGGGTTCGCGACCGAAAGACAGAAGTCGCCGCTCCCATCCAGCCAGAGCCGAGCGCGCCGGTGTAAAGCCCGCGTGGCGCGCTTTCGATTGCGTCGATCA
>JAQFVJ010000561.1 GCA_029439525.1 Caballeronia sp. BR6202001591004 | reverse complement strand
CATGTCCCTTTCGTCGTCGAAACAATGAGCAGATTAACAGCATTCATCGAGAGTTATAACGGCCCTTTTCTTCATTTTGTTAAGGGTTCTACGCCACGCTCACGCCGGGGCTGAACATCGTGCCGCCGTTCGTCGATCGCATCGCGTACAAGCACGTGCTCAAGGAAATTCCGCTCGAAGTGCCGAGCCAGGTCTGTATCACGCGCGACAACACACAGCTTCAGGTCGATGGCGTATTGTACTTCGAGGTCACCGACGCGATGAAGGCGTCGTACGGATCGAGCAACTTCGTGTTCGTGATCACGCAGTTGTCGCAGACGACGCTGCGTTCGGTCATCGGCAAGCTGGAACTCGACAAGACTTTCGAGGAACACGATTTCATCAATAAGAGCATCGTCAATGCGCTCGACGAAGCTGCGTCGAACTAGGTCGTGAAGTTGCTGCGCTATGAAATCAAGGACCTGACGCCGCCGAAGGAAATCCTCCACGCGATGCAGGCGCAGATCACCGCCGAGCGCGAGAAGCGCGCGCTGATCACGGCATCCGAAGGGCGTAAGCAGGAGCAGATCAATCTAACGTCGGGCGCGCGAGGCGGCGATCCAGAAGTCCGAAGGCGAGCGGCAGGCAGCGATCAATCAGGCGCAGGCCGAGGCGGCGGCCAGTCTCGCCCTCGCAGAAGCG
>JAQFVJ010000560.1 GCA_029439525.1 Caballeronia sp. BR6202001591004 | reverse complement strand
TTTCCCCATTGCTGATGAAGTTGCTGGGCTTGTTGTTGACGAGTCGACATGGCGCTTCTCCTTTAGATTGGGCTGAACCACGAATCCGAATCGATGTTTCTCGACGACCTGAGCGTCGCGGGGTCGTGTCCGGCGCTTTGCGTTTGCTCAACTCTTATGAATCTAGGGAAATCAGGCCGCTCGAAACATCCTTCGACAACGGTTTTTCAGATAAAAATAACGCATATAAAACAATAATATAAAGAATTAATTTTGTATTGCGGAACGCATTTTTCTATCCTGCAATGCGCTCCGTTGTGCCGCGCAGCACATCTTTTGCGACGCGCAAAGTCATTGCACATCGTGAAAATTGGCGTTCGGCGAAAAAAAGCCGATGCGCGGAAGAATCGGCTTTTTCGTGCAGCGTTGGAAGAAGCGAGTTGGAAACCCGCTTCGACCGGTACTTAATTGTCGCGGCGGGGTGCGCGCGAACTGTCGTTGCGGCGTGCGCTGTAGCCGTCGCGCTAGCCGTAACCGCCGCCACGGTTGCTACCGCGATAGCCGCCTTCGCTGCGGCTGTTGCCACCACGATAGCCACCGTCACCGCGATAGCCGCCGTTACGCGAGCCGGAGCCCGACTTGTCGCCGTAACCCCGGGCGT
>JAQFVJ010000559.1 GCA_029439525.1 Caballeronia sp. BR6202001591004 | reverse complement strand
ACGACCCGCTCACGCATTACGCGACCATCGAAGGCGGCAGCAACAAGATCACCGAACGATGCGCGCCGCTGATCGCCGTGCTGACCACCTCGGGCACCGGCAGCGAAGTCGCGCGTGGCGCGATCATCATCCTGAACAATGGCCACAAGCTCGGCTTCCACTCGTGGCATCTGCTGCCGAAGGCGGCGATCTGCGATCCGTCGCTCACGCTCGGCCGCCGCCGATGCTCACCGCCGCGACCGGCATGGCCGCCATCGCGCATTGCATCGAAACTTTCCTCGCGCCCGCGTTCAATCCGCCGGCGGACGGCATCGCGCTCGACTGGCTTGAGCGCGCGTGGGCCAATATCGAACGTGCGACGCAGGACGGTCAGGACCGCGACACGCGCCTCAACATGATGTCCGCATCGATGCAGGGCGCGATGGCGTTCCAGAAGGGTCTCGGCTGCGTGCATTCGCTGTCGCATCCGCTGGGGCGGGCTGGCGGTGAACGGGCGCACGTCGCTGCATCACGGCACGCTCAACGCGGTCGTTTTGCCTGCCGTGCTGCGCTTCAATACGAGCGCGTCGACGGTCGTCGCGGATCGCCGTTTCGAGCGCATGCGTCGTGTCATGAATCTGCGGGACAATGCCGATATCGCGCAGGCCGTGCACGACATGACCGCGCGCCTCGGCCTGCCGACGCGGCTGTCGCAGATGGGCGTCGACGCAAGCATGTTCGACAAGGTCGTGAAGGGCGCGCTCGCGGATCACTGTCACAAGACCAATCCGCGCGAGGCGAGCGCCGACGATTATCGGCGCATGCTCACGGAATCCCTCTGATGACGAAGTCGACCCCGACCCGACGCGCCGACTATCCGCACTTTCTCGCGATCAGCACGCGCTGGTCGGACAACGATGTGTATGGGCACA
>JAQFVJ010000558.1 GCA_029439525.1 Caballeronia sp. BR6202001591004 | reverse complement strand
CGAATGAAAGGGACTTCCCTGTCCCGAGGCTGCGGCGGAAGCCGCGAATTGGCATCAATGTGCCATGATGAAGTCTCGACCTTCATCAACACCAACAAGAGGGGAAGTCCATGCCAATTGTCACCGTCGGAATCGATCTTGCCAAGCATATCCGTTCACGGCACGAAAAACGGGCAAACCGTTCCTGGTCAGGCCCAAGGTTCCGCGTGATCAGATCAGCTAGTGGCAGTGATCGCGCAATTGCCGCCGTGTCTTGTCGGCAGGGAAGCCTGCTCCGGTGCACATCACTGGGCACGTTTGTTCGGGCAGCACAGTCACACGGTGAAGTTGATGGCCCCGAGAAGCTCGTGGCGCCATACCGCCGTACCGTATGTCTGGCAAGCGTGGCAAGAACGATGCGAACGACGCTGCGGCGATCTGCGAGGCAGTGACACGTCCGAGCATGCGCTTCGTACCGCTGAAGGACGAACACCAGCAGGCGACACTCTGCCTGCATAGGACACGGCAGGGTTTCGTCGAGGAGCGGAGGGCAACTTACAGGACTGCGTGGACTGCTGTCGGAATTCGGCATGGTATTGTCGCAAAGCCCCGAGCGTTTGCGAAGAGAGATCCCGGTGGATCTCGATATCTTGCCGGGTTGGGCCAGACGTTGCATGAGCGATCTACTCGAACATGCCGGCAACATCGAGGATCGGCTGCTCGAATACGATCGCGCGATCGCTGAAATAGCACGTGAGGACGAACGCAGCAAGCGGCTCATGTGCAGCTACGCGGCATCGGCCCGACCACGGCGAGCGCCTTGCTCGCCAGCATCGGGGCTGGACATGACTTCAGAAATGGTCGTCAGGTGGCCGCATGGCTGGGACTGACACCCGGCCGCCAGTACAGCAGCGAAGGCAAGGAGCGGCTGGGCAGCCTCACGAAGGTGGGTGACGCCTATCTGCGCAGCTTGCCGGTGCTCGGGGCCCGTGCTGTGATAGCAAATGTCGGCGACCGACAGGACCGGTTTAGCCGGTGGGTCCG
>JAQFVJ010000557.1 GCA_029439525.1 Caballeronia sp. BR6202001591004 | reverse complement strand
GCCCGACTGATCCTTGATCGGACCCGTGAACACGTCCCACTTGCCGCCGTGCAGTTCGTCCCGCTTCGCGGCGACGGCCTTCATCGCGTTGGCGGGAATCGCGCCGGTGTTCAGGTCTTCCAGATCGACCGCCTTCTGCGGGATGCCCAGCCACACCGGATCGTTTTTCCACTTGCCGTCGAGCGCTGGATCATCGCATTGTGTAGTACACGCCCCAGTGCGCGACGACCGAGCCGAGATGCGCGTTCGGGCCGAACTTCTTCGTGTTCGACAGCCGAATGCATAAACACGTGCTTTTCATTGGCGATGTTGAGCGTCGCGTTCAAATCGGTGTTCTGCAACAGCACGTCCGCGCCCTGCCCGATCAGCGTTTCGGCCGCCTGCTTTTCCTTGCCCGGATCGAACCAGCTATTGGATCCAGATGACCTTGGTGTGAACCTTCGGATTCACCGCGCGCGCCCATCGTGAACGCGTTGATGTTGCGCACCACTTCCGGAATCAGCACCGATGCCACGAAGCCGAGCGTATTGCTCTTGGTCACGTAGCCCGCCGCGACGCCCGCGAGATACGCGCCCGGATACGTGATCGAAAAACCCGCGATGCGCTTGAAATCCGTAAAGCCGTTATTGCCGCCGAAGCCCGTTTCGTTGCGATAGAAGAGCAGCATCGCGGCGAAGGTCATCGCCTGCGTGATGATCGACAGATACACGCCCTTCACGCGCGAGCGGAACGTAAAGAAACCCGAATACCCACGCCAGCACGCCCGGCACCCGCACGACGAGCCATAAGAGTCGTTAACAACAAAATGACGTTCGCAATTGTCGCCAGCAT
>JAQFVJ010000556.1 GCA_029439525.1 Caballeronia sp. BR6202001591004 | reverse complement strand
GGACCGCGGAGAAACGCGGGTCCACCGCGCCGACCGTGTACGCCAGCGTAATGAGCCGTTGCGTGTAGCGGCCGGGATCGTCGATATCGAGGTTCATGGCGCTTGCGCTCAGATCGCGCGTGACGAAATGGCGGATGTACGTATCGCCCTGTGCGAACAGATGGCCGTTCGCCGCGAAGCTGGGCGGATTGAGCAGCGTGGGTGAATCGCCGAGCCCGAGCGAACTCGTGAAATCCACGCCCTGAAACACGTTGTAGCCCAGATAGCGATCCACGTTATAGGCAAGCGGATACTTCTCTTCACGCCGTCGCGCAGCAGTTGCAGCGTGTCGATCTGCGCGTCGGATAGACAACTGTCGCGCAGCGATGGCCGCTGCCCGTTCGAGCAGCACAGTGACGCGATGATCTGCGGCTCGAGTTTTCTGCACGCCTCCACGTTGCTGACGATGCCGTCCGCCGCGCCGTCGAGCCGGTCGCATTCGTGCATTACGGTTTCGAACACGCGATGCTGCTGCGCGAGTCCGACGAAGCCGCCCGGCTTGCCATAGGACTGCTGCTTCACCAGCACGCCCATCAGCCGCCCGCGGAAAAATTGATCGTGGGTGCGTTGGCGATCACGCCGTCGTAGTCGTTCGGAAAGCGTTCGATAACGGTGAAACCTTCGCGCCCGGCCTTTTCAGCTTGCCTACGGCATCATTCGCCGTACCATTCGCCCGCAGGTCGCTGTTCTGCAGCAGTTGCAGCAAGGTTTCGGCGGGCCGGCTCAGATGCTTCGCGCCGAACGCGCTGAATTCCACTTCCGGCAAATCCGCGCGATTGACGGGCGGCGCGAGGCCACGCCCCGCCAGAAAATGCGAGCGAACGGTCAGCCCGAGCGCCGCCGCGATGCAGCCTGCGTGACTGCTGCTCGTGCAGACCATCTGCCAGCTAGCGCCGGCCCTCATTAGTGCAGTGCGTCATTGAATTAGCCCCATATCTATGTTTAGACACGGGTCATGGGCAAAATGAATCTGCCCGATACCGAACGCGAGCAACTGCTGT
>JAQFVJ010000555.1 GCA_029439525.1 Caballeronia sp. BR6202001591004 | reverse complement strand
CGTTTGTGCCCTTTGCAATGCCCAGGGACGCCTGTGCAACACCTGGTCGACGAGGCCGTAAGCCTGCGCATCGTCGGCCGACATGAAGTTGTCGCGATCCGTGTCGCGCGCGATGCGCTCGACCGGCTGACCCGTGTGATGCGACAGCAACTGGTTCAGACGCTCCTTCAGGTACAGGATTTCCCGTGCCTGAATCTCGATGTCCGACGCTTGTCCACGCGCGCCGCCGAGCGGTTGGTGGATCATCACGCGGGCATTCGGCAGCGCGACGCGCTTGCCCTTGGCACCCGAAACCAGCAGGAACGCACCCATGCTCGCGGCGAGACCCATGCACAGCGTGGACACATCCGGCTTCACGAACTGCATCGTGTCGTAGATGGCCATGCCGGCCGATACCGAGCCGCCCGGGCTGTTGATGTACAGATTGATGTCCTTGTCCGGGTTCTCGCTTTCGAGGAACAGCAACTGGGCGACCACGAGGTTCGCCGACTGGTCGTTTACTTCACCGACGAGAAACACCACGCGCTCCTTGAGGAGACGCGAGTAAATGTCATAGGCACGCTCGCCGCGGCCACTCGTTTCCACGACCATCGGAACGAGGCCGAGCGCCTGGGCTTCGAAGTCCCATAGTGAGTGGGACGCCAACGTGTCGAGCAATTCAGCGCGAAAGGTCATGCAATTTCCTTATTTAGAATAGGGATACTGACGACAAGTTGTTGATGTGAGAACGCAAGCGAACGCACAAACTTTAATGCAAAAAAGGCGTGCGGGGCCGTCAACGCCGACGACCCCGCACGCCCTCAAGCCCTCAAACCCTACGCGTCAGGCTTGCGCCGTTGCGCTA
>JAQFVJ010000554.1 GCA_029439525.1 Caballeronia sp. BR6202001591004 | reverse complement strand
CCGACAGCAGTTGCTCGCGTTCGGTATCGGGCAGATTCATTTTGCCCATGACCCGTGTCTAAATATAGATATGATGCTAATTCAATGACGCACTACACTAGGGCAATCGAAATCGATTTTTATTAGACTGGGTTGCATCGTGATTTCAAACGCGCAACGCCTTCAATGTCCGCACTCACGCTCGCCGATGTTTATCGCGCACGCCAGCGCATCGCAGGACGTGCTATCGCCACGCCGCTGGTGCAGTCGCAGTCGCTGACGCCATGCGGCGGGCGTGCCGGTTCATCTCAAGCTCGAAACGCTTCAGAGCCCACGGGCAGTTTCAAGCTGCGTGGCGCGACCAATGCGCTCGCGCACATCGCGGAAGAAGGCGGCAAGCGCGTGGTGACTGCATCGACGGGCAATCATGGACGCACGGTTGCGCATGCGGCACGCGCGCTCGGTATCGAAGCAGCGGTGTGCATGTCGTCGCTCGTGCCTAAGAACAAGGTGGATGCCGTTGCCGCGCTCGGTGCGCGCGTCGTCATTGCGGGCAAGAGCCAGGACGATGCGCAGGTCGAAGCGTTGCGTCTCGTCAAAGAGGAAGGCTATGCATTCGTGCCGCCTTTCGACGATGCACGCGTGATCGCGGGACAGGCCACCATCAGTCTGGAAATTCTCGAAGCCTTGCCCGATGCCGGAACTATTCTCGTGCCCTTGCTGGGCGGCGGTTTCTTTAGCGGCGTCGCGTTCGCTGCAAAACATATCAAGCCCGATGCACGACTGATCGGCATATCGATGCAACGCGGCGCTGCGCTGCATGCGAGACTCGAAGCGGGCAAGCCCGTATTCGTCGAAGAAAACTCGAAACACTCGCCGATTCACTAGTGTAGTGCGTCATTGAATTAGCATCATATCTATATTTAGACACGGGTCATGGGCAAAATGAATCTGCCCGATACCGAACGCGAGCAACTGCTGTCGG
>JAQFVJ010000553.1 GCA_029439525.1 Caballeronia sp. BR6202001591004 | reverse complement strand
CGCGAGCACAACAAAAATCCGAAGCCGATCAAGTGGAAGTATGACGATCCTTCGCCTCGGATCCATCCGGTGCCAAATCAATCACGCAGTCGACTAGGTGTTGCCGCCCAGCGCAATGATACGCTAGTGAAGAATCAGCAAGCTCACGCCCGGTGCCTCGGGAGAGGTCAAAAATAGGGAATAGCTGTAAAGGACCCGTGGACACCCGTCGTCCCTTTTGTCCTGTACCGCCGGGCACCGCCTCACCACTTGAGAGTTGGTAAACGGGTCCAGCGTCTGAATTCGCGTGGCGAGCGATATTTCAGCGCGCCTGAGCTGTTATCTGTCAGCAACTCATTTCAATTGGAGCGTCAAGACGTTGCGGAATCGGTGCACGACGGCCGCGAGCATCAGCCCGACCGCGTAGATCAGGCTAAGTCTTCGATTCGCTTGGTCCGCCCTACACGACTCGAACGTGTGACCTACGGCTTAGAAGGCCGTTGCTCTATCCAGCTGAGCTAAGGGCGGAAACCAGCGACACCGGACGGCATCGCGCGCGGCATCTCGGGATTCTACCTCATCCCGCCACCCGCGCGACCCGCCGGTTGCAGGCGCGAATCAAACCGGCTGCGGATGCGTGATGAACCAGCCGAGGAAGAAAATTCCCGCGATCACGCAGTACACGCCGAACGAAGCCAGCTTGCCGTGGCCTTCGAAATAGCGCATCAGGAAGCGCACGCTTCAAATACGCCGCGATACCCGTCAGCACACCGCCCAGCGCCGCATCGAACATCTGCGCGGGCGCGTGGAAGAGCTTGGGCAATTCGAGCACGCCAGCCGCAAAAATGATCGGCGTGCCGAGCAGGAAGAAAACTCCGCCCCGCTTCCGCCGTCAAGCCTGCGACAACGCCCGCGATCATCGTCAGCCCGCTGCGCGAAAAGCCCGGAATCGGCGCGCCGATCTGCGCGAGACCCACGAGAAACGCCTGCCTGAACGTCAGCTTCTCGGGCGCCTGCATCGCGCGCGCCTTCTGCAGGCGATCGCCCAGCCACAACAGCACGCCGTTGACGATCAGCGCCGCCGCGACGATCCGCAAATCGTGAAAGATCGCCTCCAGCCGCTTTTCGAGCACCAGTCCGACGATGCCCGTCGGAATCGTGCCGATGATGAGCGCCCACATCATATGTGGCCGTCATCATTGCGACGGCCGCCGAGCCACGCGAAGAAGCCGCGGATCAGCGCGATCCAGCGCTCACGGAAATACCACAGCAGCGCGAACGCGAACGGTGCGACGGCAACGAAAACCCACAGCAGATCCATGGCGAATAGCAAATTGCAACGAAGTCGTCGG
>JAQFVJ010000552.1 GCA_029439525.1 Caballeronia sp. BR6202001591004 | reverse complement strand
CGGGGGTATCAATCAGCCCTTCGCGCGCGGGACCATCGCCTGCCCAGCGCAGCAGAACGCGCACGGCGGCTTCGGCTTCCTCGCGCGACGGACGATCGGCAGATGCCGGCATGTCCGCGCCAAAGTGTAAGGGTTTGCGCGGGGCGCTCATTGGAAACTCCTGTTTGAACTTGGAATCGGATAGCACCTCCGTATTGTTTCACGTTTTACAAGACCGTCCTGTTGGTCAGGTTTTTCCACCCCCGTCGATGCCCGAACCTGTGCGGCATACCTGTTTGCCGCGCTCGGTCAGTTCGCTGCAGCTATGATCCGCATCGGCCTCGGTGTCGGGTTTGGCCATGTCGCCGCCCGATTGCTCCTGCGCGGTCTGCTTCTGGCGTTTCTCCCGCGCGATGCGATCTTCCTGCGAGCGTCCGGCGTAGTTGTGACCGTAGTCGTTACTCATGTCGCCTTTCCTGTCCGAAGGGTACGAAGAAAGGCGCGCAAGCCGTGTTCCCGCAGGAAGCCGCACGGGTACTAATCCGCTTACTTGGCCGGAGGCGTTTCCATGCCACCGAGCACCATCCATCCCACGCCGAACTTGTCCTGAACCATGCCGAAACGTTTCGCGAAGAAGGTCGGCCCCATCGGCATCTGCACGTTGCCGCCGTTGGACAATGCGCCGAAGATTTTCTTCGCATGCTGTTCGTCGTTGGCCGTGGTGGACAGCGATACGCCCGCGAAACTAGGCTTGCCGCTGCACATGCCGTCGGAAGCGATCAGCAGGGAATCGCCCACCATAAACGCGGCGTGCATGATCTTGTCTTCCGATCCCGCCGGCATGCTGCAACCGCTCGCGGCTTCCGTCTTGCCGGCTTCGGGGTTGTCCTTGTAGCGCATCATCATGACCATTTGCGCATCGAGATGATCGCGATAGAACGTGAGCGCTTCTTCGCAGCGGCCTTCGAAAAACAGATAGGGTTGAACTAGTGCAGTGCGTCATTGAATTAGCCCCATATCTATGTTTAGACACGGGTCATGGGCAAAATGAATCTGCCCGATACCGAACGCGAGCAACTGCTGTCGGCGGTGCGCAGGCGAACG
>JAQFVJ010000551.1 GCA_029439525.1 Caballeronia sp. BR6202001591004 | reverse complement strand
ATGCGTCTGTCATCATCGATGCGTCTGTCATTCTTCTTCCTCGAAATGACCATCGGACCCATCTGGGCCGTGCCCATGGATACCACGCCGAAGCACGTGGGTATCCCGAGCGGACTCGTGAACGCGGGATCTGCCATTGCGAGCATTTTCTCGCCGATCGCCTTTGGCTTCATCGTCGATCGCACGGGAAACTGGACGTTGCCGTTCGCCGGTTCGCTGTGCCTGCTGACGTTGGGCATCGTGATGACGTTCTTCAAGCGTCCCGACATCAAGCTGGATCGGGACGCAGAGCCTGATGCAGCGCCGGTCGAGCGCGGTCTTGAGTTGGCCGAGCAGCGTCACCGAAAGCATCACTGAAGCGCCCTCACGACAGAAGCCCTTCACGCAGCGCGAATGGCCTCGATCACTAGTGTTGCGTAGCCGGACTGGTGCGCCGGCTTTTTCGCAGAATGAGCCCGTAAGGCGCGAGCCGGCCGCGCAAGCCCGTGCCCAGCGACGCGATCGTGCCGAGCGCCGCATAGTAATCCGCCACGGACGAGGGTAACACCGCCAGCATGTCCGAATGCAGGAGCAAGCAAAGGGTGGTGAGAATCGACGATGTCTCTACGGTGCTCGCCGGCAGCGCGACGCGCGATTCCCTGAACGTCTGGTCGATGACCTCGCGCATCGGGCTGGGACGCGGCTGCACGATCCACGCGAACTTCGCGATGTCCGCGAGCTTGGGGCGCGCCATCGCCAGCGCCGGATGACCCGGCCGCGCGACGATTGAAAGCACCTCCTCCGACAGGATCTCGAAACTTAGATCCAGCGCCGGGAATCCATACGTGCGCCCGACGACGATATCGAGCTGATCCTGCTGCAAGGCCTGCACGAGCACGTCGCTGGTATCGATCTGCACGCTCATCGCAAGCGGGGATGCGCCTCCTTCAACTCGACGATCACCCGCGTCAGAAGGTCCGGCGCGGGTGCCATGACCGCGCCGATGCGCACCTTGCCGATATCGCCCGCCTCGATGGCGGGGAGTTTCTCGCGCAGCGCGTCGAGATCCTCGAACATCACGCGCGCATAGCACATCGCGGCTTCCCCGTAGACGGTGGGTTCCATGCCGCGCGCGTGCCGCACGAACAGCGCAACGCCGACCGTGTCCTCCAGCTCCTTCAGCGCCTTGGTGGCCGCGGGCTGGGTCATCGCGAGCTGGTCGGCGGCGCTGCGCAGCGATCTGGTTTCGGAGAGCGCTTGTATCAACTGCAGGTGACGCAGGCGCAGTCGCTTCCGGATGGTCGAAGCAGACGCAATCATCTCTTGGCGGGACCTTGTTGAGCGGTAACCATGGGAGATAGGGTTATGCGAATTATTCAATGGTCAGTTATCGCGGAGTTTCGCACACTAGCGATACCCGAAACAGCCGCGCAAACCCTCGATCGGCTCGGCACAACTCGATCGAACGGAGACAACCGAGATGAAGATCAAGCACGTGCGCGCACGCGTTTTCGAATGGAAGGGCAAGGTTGTACCGCCGCAATCGCACTTCTGTACGAACGCGGTCGACATTCTCTACGAACGCGGCGACGCGATGGGCTCGTTCCGCTTTCATGGCTGGCTGGTCGTGGAGATCGAATGTGACGACGGCACCGTGGGAATCGGCAATTGCGCGCTCGCCCCGCGCGTGGCCAAGCAGATTGTCGATGAATAATATCTCGCGCCTATCGCCATCGGCGAAGATCCGCGTTCGACTACGAATACCTGTGGCAGAAGATGTATCGCCGCACGCTCGCATCGGGCCGCAAGGGTATCGGCATCGCGGCGATCTCGGCGATGGACATCGCGATCTGGGACATATGGGCAAGGCAGTGAAGAAGCCCGTGTTCAAG
>JAQFVJ010000550.1 GCA_029439525.1 Caballeronia sp. BR6202001591004 | reverse complement strand
CCGCCGATGCCGAGCTTGAGCGTCGTGTAGAGAATCCACACGAGCCAGACGAGACCGAAAGCCATCGCGGCGAGCGACAGCGTCAACGCGACCGCGTTAGTGCCGCGGCGGCGGCTTTGCAGCTTCTGGCGCACGGCTTGGACGCGTGCGGGATCCTGATCGAACGTAGCAGGACGACTCATTATTTCCGGCCCTCCCCACGTTCCATGCGAATCAGCATGATCTTCGAAATCGCCAGCACGAAGAACGTGATGACGAACAGAAGCAGACCCAGTTCCATCAGCGCGGACGTATACAGACCCGGGCTGGCTTCGGCGAATTCGTTGGCGAGCGCGGACGTAATACTGTTACCCGGCGAGAACAGCGACACATTGTCGAGCAGGTTCGTATTCGTATTACCGATCACGAACGTGACCGCCATCGTTTCGCCGAGCGCGCGGCCGAGGCCGAGCATCACGCCGCCGATCACACCGGCGCGCGTATAGGGCAGCACGATCTTCCACATCACTTCCCAGGTCGTGCAGCAGATGCCGTACGCCGATTCCTTCAGCAGCACGGGCGTCACTTCGAACACGTCGCACATCACCGAGGCGATGTACGGGATGGTCATGATCGCGAGAATCACGCCGGCGCACAGAATGCCGATGCCGATGGGCGCGCCCTGAAAGAACATGCCGATGCCCGGCACGCCGCCGAGAATCTTGCCGAGCGGCTTCTCGAAGTATTCGGCGAAGATCGGCGCGAACACGAGCAGGCCCCACATACCGTAGACGATCGATGGAATCGCGGCGAGCAGTTCGATCGCGACACCGAGCGGACGGCGCAGCCACGCGGGCGACAGTTCCGTCAGAAACAGCGCGATGCCGAAGCTGACCGGCACGGCGATGATGAGCACGATGATCGAGGTTGCGATGGTGCCGTAGATGGGCACGAGCGCGCCGAACTCATTGCTGGGCGGATCCCACTCCGCGCGCCACAAGAAGCTCAGACCGAATTTCTGAATGGTCGGCATCGACGCGATTATGAGCGAAACGATGATGCCGCCGAGAAGAAGCAACGTGATGACGGCCGCAAGCTGCGTCACGCCGCCGAAAATGATGTCGCCGAGACGGCTCGGCGCGCGCTGGGTGTGCGCTGCCGGCACGGCCGACGATAAGTTGATGTCCGACATGGGGAAGCCTTGGTTACGCTACGTGTCAGACCGCGCGACAGGCCTTTCGACCC
>JAQFVJ010000549.1 GCA_029439525.1 Caballeronia sp. BR6202001591004 | reverse complement strand
ACGCTACCGCCCGAGTCGATGCCGAGTTCGCTCTTGCGGTTTCTGAGGATAGATTCCATCTGAAGGTCGCGTTCGAGAAGCTCTTGGCCATGTCGCCCATGGACGAGCGGGTGGCTCTGTATCCCTGAGTAGTCGCCCGCCTCAACTGGCGCTGGCTGCTACCAGCGAGCTTGTGCCAGCGCGCCACGAAGCGGTCGGCGCGCAGCTCGGTTTCGAGCTGGAGCGCACGGATGGCGTGGTTAACGCGGCCGGTTCCGACCTCATGGGCGAGGTTTGTATCCTTCTTGCAGGCGGCCTCGGCATCGAGCCAGCCGTGGGGGCGCACCTCCTCGAAGGCGTCGCGAGCCCGGTTCAACTCTGTCACCTGCTCCGGACTGGCCTTACCGCCCACGTCCTGCCTGCACCGCGAAGATCACGTCCACCGCCTTGGCATGGCGCACCAGCGCTCGCGTGCGGGGCAGCACGCAGTGCTTCTTCGGGGTCGAGCGGCGCCGTCTTTTCCGGGGCACCGGGGGGGGGGGCTTGCGCAGTAAGGTCACGCCCGCGTTTTCCCGTTCCAATCCCTGTTTCCGGCCGTACCGGGTATCTTCCTGAGCGGGGGAGCTGCCTGCGCCGAACACTTCCGCTTCGTTAAACAGACCGAGCTGATCTGAATCCCGCGCCTCGCTCTTCGCGCCAAACAACTCCCGACGGTAGGCACACAGCCGTCCCTCGGCAGTGGTCGTGATGTTGGCCAACATACTAAATTAGACCATGCGCCGGCCAGCTGTTCAGCTCACGTGCAGATATTCCTGCTTCGGATATCGTCGCCCCGTTGTGATGTCATCGCCGTCTAGCAGCGCGTGCAATACGCCGGACGTCATCGTCACGACCTCGGACTTGTTGTCGAGCCAGATGAAACGGCTTGCCTCAAGGGGTTTCGTCATAAGCCAGAAACCGCTACCATCTCGGCAAAGGATCTTGATCCGTCGCGGCGCCGGTCTCCAAAGCTGTAAAGAGTCCATCGGATTCAGATGCATAGCCCGCTCAACGAGAATCGACAGGCTGTTCATGCAGTACCGGAAGTCAACCGGATCGCGGTGCAGATATACCCTCAGATTTTCGTCGAATCCGGAACACGGCATTCTCCCCAGGATCTGAACCAGCGTCGTCAGTTCGTCGATAGTCGCGATGGGCTTTCCGAGTTCGACACCGTTCGACAGATGCACATGCAACTCGAGCGCCATCAACGCAGATGGCGGCGCGGGCTTAGTCGGTGCCACCGATGCCGAACTGGCATAAACGCGGAAGGTGTTGCCGCTGTGACGACGCGCTTATGAGAACCTGGAAGATCGATGGCCACGCCATATTCACCTCATCTGAAAGCAGCACGTCGTCACCGCCGGGTGGCGCTGGCAATATGCCTTTCTCGCGCTCCCATCTGGTATTTCGTAATCTACTTGCGCAGCAGGTTGGCGTTGATCCCGTGTTCTTGCGCCGGGTCACCGACACTCCCGAGCGTAATGCAGCCTCGACCAATGCGCGTTTACCTTTTTCGTCGTAGCGGCTGTTACGTCGCACGCAGAATGTGAGGAGCGATATCTGGCGCTATTCGAGGTGAGACGGTAAGCTCCGTCGCGGGATCGGTAAGGGGAAGGAGTTTCCTGGCGAACGCGCGATGCAGGTCAGGATCATGGATGCA
>JAQFVJ010000548.1 GCA_029439525.1 Caballeronia sp. BR6202001591004 | reverse complement strand
CTAGCAGGGAAAGGACAGTTTCTAAACTGGATTGGAGCAAAACGCTACGGCGCGCTGCTCTGCACAGAACGATGAACCATGCAGTGAACCACAAAACTATATAGGAAAATGTTGCGCCACGCTACGATTATACGCAATTCCCGCGCCAACTTCGGGCAGAAATGGCGCGGACCGGCTATGGGGCTGCCGGCGTGCATTGTTATGCCGCTTCGCCCCGTTTGAGAGAATCGACGAGTTCGACGTAGCGCTGCTTGGCGTCGTCGGCGGGCGTGCCCTTGGGCGCCGCCCACGCTTCGTTACTTGTATTTGTTTGCTGACGATGTCGGTCATTCTAGGTTTTTCGCCGCTGACGTCGCCGGCGCTGCCTTGCTTGAAAGAGCGCGTAGAGGCTCAGTAGGGTGAGATTGCCCGGATGTTCCAGCAACTGGGTCACGTCGGACTGGGCTTGCGCGAATTGCAGATCGATATCGGTTATGCAGACGCTCCTGCTTTTTTTAGATGGTCGGGCGATCTTAACAAGGGGCGCCGCGCGCGACGAACCGAGGCTTTCCTTGAACCGAGGACAGGTTTCAATCGAAGCTGAATAGGACGCATGCTTGTTCGGACCGCGCCGATTGCTTCGACTCGACTGAACGCCGAAACGGCGCGCGTCCCGCATTACAATACGGCCCATGATACGCACCGTTTTGCTCGCTCTCGATACGTCGACGGAGTTCTGCTCCGTCGCGCTTCTGTTCGCCGATTCCGCCGATTCCACGCATCCCATTGATTTTGCCGCTGCGCCGCAATACGCGGACGGCGACGTGCGCGTGTGGTTCTGCCACGAAGCGACGGGGGCGGTGTCGAGCACACGGCTGCTGCCTGCGGTGCGCGAGCTGTTTAATGCCGCCGGTCTCGAACTCGCGGACTGCGCGGCGATCGCCTTCGGCGCGGGCCCGGGATCATTTACGGGATTGCGCACGGCAACGGGCGTCGCGCAAGGGCTGGCATTCGGACTGGGCGTGCCGGTCGTGCCGGTCAGCACGCTGGCGGCCTGCGCGGAAGCGGCCCGTCTGAATACGCCGGCGCTGCCGCCGCGCGTGCTGGTCGCGCTGGATGCGCGCATGGACGAAGTGTATTGGGCCGACTACACATTCGATCCCGCCGACCCCAAGGGAGACTGGCAGACGTTGCAACCCGCTTCACTGGATGCTCCCGCGGCGCTGCCGTTGCCGGATGTGCCGTTCGCCCTGGCCGGCAACGCCGTGAATGCCTTCGGCGATCGTCTGCCGGCCGTGGTCGCCGCGGCGCATGTCGATCGCGAAGCGTTGCCGCACGCTTTGCCGGTGGCGCTGATCGGGCTGCGCGCATGGGGGGCAGGGAAGGCGGTCGCGCCGGAACTCGCCGCGCCGGATTACGTGCGCAACAAAGTCGCGCACGCAGACCACGGCCGAGCGCATGCAGGCTAAGAATAAGGTCATTAGCACAGCGCGTCATTGAATTAGCCCCATATCTATGTTTAGATACGGGTCATGGGCAAAATGAATCTGCCCGATACCGAACGCGAGCAACTGCTGTCGG
>JAQFVJ010000547.1 GCA_029439525.1 Caballeronia sp. BR6202001591004 | reverse complement strand
ATGACCTCAACTTCCTGAACCGCCCGGTGCGGACCCGCATGCCGGGTGGTGTGGTAGGGGCACAGTCAGCGTTGACTGTCCCCTATGGCGATTTCTTGCGCAGCCATCTTCGCGCCATTCGTTCCGCTCCAATTCGAGACGGTCTTTATTTATAATCAGCGCTTTGCCGACGGGCCGACGCATGATCCGGGCGCTCCGCTCCTTCTCTCTTTTCGCTGCGCGCCGCACGCGCGGTCTCTGGCGCCGCTACGGCATTTTCTGGCTCGGCGCGATCGCGGTCGGGCTAATCGCGGTAGGTATATTACGCGCGGCTCATCGACTGGGGTTTTAGCCTCTTCATCGACATGCGCGAGCAGTACTTCTGGCTGCCGCTCATCGTCACGCCGGCTGCCGCCGCGCTGTGCGTGTTCGTCACGCGCGCATTCTTTCGCGGCTCCGAGGGCAGCAGCATTCCACAGGTGATCGCTGTCCTTCACAGTCCGATGACCGAAGCGGGCGGGCGCCTGCTTACGTTGTGGATTCTGCTCAGCAAGATCGCGGTGTCGTTCGTCGCGATTCTCGGCCGTTTCACGATCGGCCGCGAAGGTCCGACGGTGCAGGTCGGCCCGGCGCTCATGTTCAACATGCGGCGCTTCTTTCCTCGCTCGAACGCGCGCATCGAGAGACAACTCGTGCTTGGCGGGCGCGGCGGCGGGACTGTCGGCGGCGTTCAATACGCCGCTCGCGGGGATCGTGTTCGCCATCGAGGAACTGACGCAGCTTCGAGGTACGCACGAGCGGCGTGCTCATCACGGGCATCATCATCGCCGGTATCGTCGCGCACGCGCTGCAGGGTAACTACACGTACTTCGGCACCATGGACGTCGGCACGCATTTTCCGAAAATGCTGGCGGTCGCGGTCGGCGTGACGGCGGTGGTCACCGGCATCGCGGTCGGCGTATTCTGCTGGCTGCTGCTCAATATACGACCAAATGGATTTCTGTGCCGCTGCGCGAAATGCACGCATCGCGCCCGGTGATGTTCGCGGCGATCTGCGGATTCATCATCGCGGTGACCGGCCTCGTCGCGGGCGGCACGACCTTCGGCAGCGGCTATGCGGAAGCGCGCGGGCCGGGAACATCTGTCGATGTTCTATCCGCTGCTCAAGATGGTGTCGATGATCGGCTCGTACCTGCCCGGCATTCCGGGCGGCATCTTCACGCCGTCGCTGTCGATCGGCGCGGGCTTCGGCAACGTGCTGCATCACGCGTTCGGCGACATGCCGCTGTCGATGCTGATCGCGCTGGCGATGGTCGGCTATCTCGCGGCAGTGACGCAATCGCCGATCACGGCCTTCGTCATCGTGATGGAGATGATCAATGGCCACGCGCTCGTGATTTCGCTGATGGCAACCGCGCTGATTTCGAGCCGCGTGTCACGCTTCTTCGCGCCGCCGCTGTATGAGGCGCTGTCGGAGCGCTATATGATGACACCGTTGCCCAGACCAGCGCCGTCGCCGGAAGTGCCCTACAGCGGCGACAGAAAAACCGATGAAGCAGCGCGCGACGACGAGGAAACGCCCCATCGCACGGCTGATTCACCGGTCCTGCGCGACCCGAATCAGATCCAGTGGCCAGGCCCGTAACGATACTGCCCGCGATACGGCTGCCACACGCTTACCATCCAGCGCGCGCCCGGACGCGCTTCGACCCAGTGGCCCGGCACCCACACATAGGGCCCTTCCCAGTTCCAGTGACCCGCATCCCAGACGAAGCCGACACGCGGCGGCGCTGGTTCATAACGCACTCATAACGCACCGCCGCGGCGGCGCGCTCGGCGCGACGACGACCACTGCGGCAAACGCGCTGCCGACGCTCACGGCGCCGGCAACAATGAGCGCGGCCTGAATCATCAGGCGGCGGATAGAGAGATTCATGATCGACCTCGTGTCATGCGACATTGAACGCGCCTGACAGCGCGGATGCATGTGCGCGAGCGAAAAACACCCCGCAACTTTTCAATGCGCGGGACGCAACGATGGATGACGCGAGCGTCTGGGAAGCGCATCCGATGCGTCAACATTTGTCGAGGACTGTCCACGAATCGTCGCAGCGGCGTGCATCGAAACACGCGACGCAAACGTTTTCGCACTCAAGCAAAAGGCCAGGATCGTGTGATCCTGGCCTTTTCCATTTCGATGCAGACACACGCCCGACACGCATGAGCGCGTCGCGCCCATGCGGCATCACGCCTGCGGAATTTCGATCTTTACTTCCAGCACTTCGAGATCGTCCTGACGCTCGAGGCTCACCCGAATGTCGTCATCGG
>JAQFVJ010000546.1 GCA_029439525.1 Caballeronia sp. BR6202001591004 | reverse complement strand
CTCATCTGGCGTCCGCGATTCTTGAAGTCCGCGAGCGAGTTTTCGAGCATGCCGCGCCCGAGCGTGAGACCCGACGTCAACGCGGTTTCCACGTTTACGTCGAACCACGATTCGATACTGCGCGACACGAACTGATACGACACGATGTAGATGATCGCGCCCGGCACCACGCCGACCAGCGCGAAGATGAGCGCGAGCTTCGCCAGTAATCGCGTGCCGAAGCGCCCCTGCCTTACACGCGCCACGATGATCAATATCAGGCTGATGACGATCAGCATGAAGATCAGCGCGACCGCGACATTGGCCGCATAGAGCCAGCCGTAGTAGCGATCGAAGAATTCGGTGTTGGCACTGGCGAGCGCCAGCATCACGAGCAGCAGAACTGCCGTGACCGCAACTGTGGAGACCAGCAACCGAACGACAAAACTCTTCATGTCCGTACGGCCGCGTCGAAATCTATTTCGCACGTTCAGACGCCGTAAAAGTGAACTTCTTCCAGTCCGAGGACAGGTTCCAGTCGCGGTTGTTGACCGCATCAATCTGGAACGGCTTGGGCATCAGCGCAATGTCGAGTTGCATGCGCACCGACGCGTCATAAGTTTCCCCCGGATGAACCTGGTTTCGATCGATAACATGCCACGAAGTGATGTGCTTGATGACGGCAAGCGCCTCCGCGAGCGACGCGAAACGCAACTGCAGGCCGCCCGACGACACGCGATATTCGTTGGTGAGCGGCTGATAGGAAAGACGCAGGCTCTGCGACACGTTGACCGGCTCTTCGTCGAACCAGTACCAGCGCGGCCGCGACAGCGTGAAGTTGATGGTGAAGTACAGCGGCACGCTGCGGTTCACGGCTTTCGCGAGACTGTTGTTGAGGTCGAAGTCGAAATGCGCATCGAGACTCCAGCCGGTATTGTCCACTTGTAACGACGCCCGCTGCACGGAGATGGTCTCGGCATGAGCGGGTGCGGCCGCGGCGAAGCACAGCCAGAGCGTCAGCGTAGTCCAGACGACGACCGCGAGCCGAAGCGGAAAGAAGCGTTTGATCGTCACCGTTTCTGAAAGCGCGCGTAGAAGAATCCGTCGTGGTCCGCGAAGACTTCCGCGTTTCGGTTCGATGATTGTTCGGTGGCTTGCGCTTCGTCCGGACCGGGGCTTGCGATGCGTGTACCGTCCGGTGAACCCTGCACCGCAGCCGCGCGCATATCGGCACCGGACTGTGGCGCTGTCGGCAACAATTGCCCCGGCGTGTCCAATCGTACCGCATCTTCATGCACGCTTCCAAACCAGCGGGCCTGTTCTTTGCCCTCCTTTGGAAAGATCGAGCACGTCACGTAGAGCAGTTCACCGCCTTTGGCGACCAGCGGCCACAGCGCGTTCAGGATGCGCCGTTGTTCGTCGACGAGCGTCACGATATCCGATTGCCGGCGCAGCCAGCGGATATCCGGATGACGCCGCACGATGCCCGATGCCGAACACGGCACGTCCGCGAGGATGCGGTTGAAGGGCTGGCCGTCGAACCATGTCGAGGGATCGCCCGCGTCGCCGACCTTGATTTGTGCGTCGAGCTTCAAGCGGCTCAGGTTTTGTCCGATGCGCGTCGCGCGTTCGGCATCGCTTTCCAGCGCGATGAGTTCGACATCCGCGAGTTCGAGGATATGGCCCGTCTTGCCGCCCGGCGCCGCGCATGCATCGAGCACCCGCATGCCGTCGCGTACATCGAGCAGTTGCGCCGCGCGTTGCGCGCCCGCGTCCTGCACCGACACAATGCCTTCCGCGAAACCGGGAATGCGATCGACGGGCATCGGCGTGGTCAGACGTACGGCTTGCGTGCCGGCGGCTTGCGCTTCGATGTGCTCAGTTTTCAGGCGCGCGAGATAGTCATCGACGTTCGCATGACGTGCATTCACGCGTAACGTGAGTGGGCCGTGTCCGTTGCCCGCGTCCAGAATGCGCTCCCATGCGTCGGGCTGACCGCGCCGCACGGCATCGATCCACCATTGGGGATAATTCCAGCGCGCGACTTCGCTCTCACGCGCGGCATCAATGAGCGTGCCGTGCTCGCGCAGGAAGTTGCGCAGCACCGCGTTGACCAGCCCTTTCGCAAAGGCGAATTCGCGTCGCGCGGCAATTGCGTTCACCGCCTGATCGACGACCGTGAACGGCGCGTAGGGGGGATGCGCCTCGTCATCCGTCAGCGACGCGAAGGCGCATGCGAGCACGTTCGCCACGTGTGGCGGTGGCGCCTTCTTGACCAGCTTGTGCAGCAACGCATCGGCGAGCGCGAGACGGCGCATCGTGCGATACGCGATGTCCTGAATCGCGTATCGCGCCGCCGCCAGCTTTCCCGACGCCGTGACGCTTTGCAGCGCGGCAGGCAAGGCCGCACCCGCGCGCACCGCGCCCACGGCTTGCGCTGCGCCATCGAGCGCG
>JAQFVJ010000545.1 GCA_029439525.1 Caballeronia sp. BR6202001591004 | reverse complement strand
CCTTTTCCATTTCGATGCAGACACACGCCCGACACGCATGAGCGCGTCGCGCCCATGCGGCATCACGCCTGCGGAATTTCGATCTTTACTTCCAGCACTTCGAGATCGTCCTGACGCTCGAGGCTCACCCGAATGTCGTCATCGGAAATCTTCACGTACTTCGAAATCACGGCAACCAGTTCCCGTTGCAACGCCGGCAGATAATCGGCGGCGGCTTTGCCACCCGCGCGCTCGTGCGCAATGATCAACTGCAAGCGTTCTTTCGCGACCGTAGCGGATTTCTTTTTCTCGCCCAGCAAAAACGAAAGAATCGACATTGCGTCCCCTTCTTACTTGGTGCCGAAGATGCGTTGGAGCAGACCGGGCTTCTGATAGTCCGTGAAGCGCAGCGGCTTTTCCTCACCGAGGAAACGCGAAACCACATCCTTGTACGATTCAGCGACCGTCGTGCCGTCCAAATGTACGGCTGGCATGCCCTGGTTCGACGCATGCAGCACGTCTTCCGATTCCGGAATCACGCCGATCAGTTCGATGCGCAGGATTTCCTGGATGTCGCTGAGCGACAGCATCTCGCCTTCGGAAACGCGCTTTGGGTTGTAGCGGGTGATGAGCAGATGCTCCTTGATCGGGTCCTTGCCTTCCATCGCGCGCTTGGTCTTCGACGCGAGAATGCCGAGAATGCGGTCCGAGTCGCGCACCGAGGACACTTCGGGGTTGGTCACGATGAGCGCTTCGTCGGCGAAGTGCATCGCCATCAGCGCGCCGGACTCGATACCCGCCGGCGAATCACAAACGATGTACTCGAAGTCCATCTTCACCAGCTCGTCGATGACCTTTTCCACGCCTTCGAGCGTGAGCGCGTTTTTATCGCGCGTCTGCGAGGCCGGCAGGATGTACAGGTTCTCGAGCTTCTTGTCTTTGATGAGCGCCTGATTCAGGTTTGCTTCGCCCTGGATCACGTTGATCAGGTCGTACACCACACGGCGTTCGCAGCCCATGATGAGGTCGAGATTGCGCAGACCGACGTCGAAGTCGATCACGGCCGTCTTGTGGCCGTGCAATGCGAGCACCGATGCGAAGCTCGCGCTGGTGGTCGTCTTGCCGACGCCGCCCTTCCCCGAAGTCACCACAATGATTTTTGCCATACAGGTACCTTGTGTTCGTCAAATAAGTCCGCTCGCGTTGCCCGGCAAGCGCGCGCCAAAATGCATCGGGCGCGCGAGTGTGTACGACTCGTCAGGTCAGACGCAGCGGTTCGATCAAGAGTTCTTCTTCGTCCAGCCAGATCTGCACCGGCTTGCTCGCCACGTCGGCGGGCAGCGGGTTTTCCGTAGTCCGGTAGATTCCGGCGATGGAGACCAGCTCCGGCTCCAGGCACGTGCAGAAGATCCGCGCATCGAGATTGCCGTGCATGCCGGCGAGCGCGCGGCCCCGCAACGGCGCATAGATATGGATATTGCCTTCCGCGATCACTTCGGCGCCGTAGGACACGAGCCCGAGCACGATCAGATCGCCCTTCGCGTACACCTGTTGTCCGGAACGCAGCGGACGGTCGATGATGGTCGCCGGCTGTGGCAGCACGGCCGGCGCCGGCGTCTGCGCCACGGCGGCTTCGATCACCTTGGCCGCGTCGGAGTTCGGCTTCGCTTCGGCCACCAAAGGCTTGGGCGTGCCGCGACGGTCGGGGGCTTCGAGAATCGGCAGACCGCCTTCGTTCGCACACTGGATCGCCCACGTCTGCGTGGGCAAGGCGACCACGCCGATCGGGCGCATGCGCACGTCTTTCAGCAGCTTTTCGAGGTCGGCGAGTGAGACGCGCTGGCCCTCGCCGCCGACGTCGGCGGCGAGACGCCGCACGTCGATGGCGACGATATCGCCCGCGAAGAATTGGGGAGTCGCCTCGAAGCGCCGCGTGAGTTTGGTGCGCAGGGCATCGAGGTCGGGAGTCTTGACGACGAAAAGAAGCGTGTCGACAGAGCCGCTGCGCAGTTCGAAAAAGGGCGTTTTGTTGAGCGACATAAGAACGGCTAAAAATTTTGCGTATTTTACAGGCGTACGCGCACGCCGCCATATTTTTTACGGCCGATTTCAGCTATCGAAAACGATGAGAGAGCGCGATGGACGATGGGCGAAGCGGAAAAAACGCGGAGAGATTCAGGCGTCACGATTGATCTGCATGTGGCATGTGACGCACGTAGAGCTGCTTGGCCTCTTCCTCGTTGGCGGGCATCGTGCGGCGATCGCCGATGGGACCGAAGCCGA
>JAQFVJ010000544.1 GCA_029439525.1 Caballeronia sp. BR6202001591004 | reverse complement strand
CGAGCTTCTGGTGGAATCCGGACAAGTTCGTGGGGCCGGCTGGTCTGCTGCAGGCGTACCGCTTTATCGCGGATAGCCGTGATGAGGCGACTGGCGAGCGTCTGGACAATCTCGAAGACCCGTATCGTCTGTTCCGTTGCCATACGATCATGAATTGCGTCGATGTGTGCCCGAAGGGGCTGAACCCGACCAAGGCGATTGGCAAGATCAAGGAATTGATGGTGCGGCGCGCGGTTTGAGATGGACGATGCCATGGTCGATCAACACAACGACGAATCGCATCAATCCGATCCAACGCGTCGCGCGCGGTTGCGGTGGTGCGCGCGACGTGGCCTGCTGGAAAACGACCTGATTTTCGAGCGTTTTTTCAGCCGAGACGAGCATGGCCTCAGTGATGCCGACGTGGCCGCTTTGACGCGCCTGCTGGAGCTGAGCGACAACGAACTGATGGACCTGCTGCTCGCGCGCGCCGAGCCGGAAGGCGATCTCGCCACGCCGGACGTCGCCCGTGTGCTGCAGATGCTGCGCTCCGTGTGATCCGGGCAGCGATTTCAGCAGGATCGCGCGGAGTTTTGCAAAATAGGCCGATACGTTTCGTTTCGTCACGGCGGATCGGCTTTCAAAAACAACAGGCGGGTATCAGAGACCACCGGCCGACAGTACGGTTTTTGCCGTGCAGCTTCCGTCGTGCAAATTATCGAAACCTGTCTGTATCCATTCCTTCAATTCAGGATGTACTATGATCCCGTTAGATGTTAAAGCCACGCTATCGTTCAGCGACAACTCGCCGAGCGTCGAAATGCCGATCTACAAGGGCACGATGGGCCCGGATGTGATCGACATCCGCAAGTTGTACGGTCAGACCGGCAAGTTCACGTATGACCCGGGCTTCATGTCGACGGCAACGTGCAATTCCGCGATCACCTATATCGACGGCGACAAGGGGGAACTGCTGTATCGCGGTTACCCGATCGAGCAACTCGCCGTGAACGCCGACTTCCTCGAAACCTGCTATCTGCTGCTGAAGGGCGAACTGCCGACCGAAGTGCAGAAAGCCGAATTCGTGGACACGGTGACACGTCACACGATGGTGCACGAGCAGATGCACTTCTTTTTCCGTGGCTTCCGTCGCGACGCGCATCCTATGGCCGTCCTGACGGCTGCGGTCAGCGCGCTGTCGGCATTCTATCACGATTCGCTGAACATCAACGATGCGCGTCATCGTGAAGTATCGGCCATTCGCATGATCGCCAAGCTGCCGACGCTGGTCGCGATGGCGTACAAGTTCAGCATCGGCCAGCCGTTCGTGTATCCGAAGAACGAACTGTCGTACAGCGCGAACTTCATATACATGATGTTCTCGAACCCGTGCGAAGAGTACAAGGTCAACGACGTGCTGGTGCGCGCGCTCGACCGTATCCTGATCCTGCACGCGGACCACGAGCAGAACGCGTCGACCTCGACGGTGCGTCTGGCAGGTTCGTCGGGTGCTAATCCGTTTGCGTGTATTGCGGCCGGTATCGCGTGTCTGTGGGGCCCGGCGCACGGCGGCGCGAACGAAGCCGCGCTGAACATGCTGGAAGAGATTGGCTCGGTCGACAACATCCCCGAGTTCATCAAGCAGGTGAAGGACAAGAACTCGAGCGTGAAGCTGATGGGCTTCGGTCACCGCGTCTACAAGAACTACGATCCGCGCGCCAAGCTGATGCGCGAAACCTGCCACGAAGTGCTGAACGAGCTAGGTCTGCACGACGACCCGCTGTTCAAGCTCGCGATGGAACTGGAAAAGATTGCGCTCGAAGACGAATACTTCGTGTCGCGCAAACTGTACCCGAACGTCGACTTCTACTCGGGTATCGTGCAGCGCGCGCTGGGCATCCCGACGTCGATGTTCACGTGTATCTTCTCGATGGCGCGTACGGTCGGCTGGATTGCGCAGTGGAACGAGATGATTGCGGATCCGGAACAGAAGATCGGCCGTCCGCGTCAACTGTTCATCGGTCAGACGCCGCGTGAGGCGAAGTCGATCGATAAGCGGTAGTTACGCTTCAAGCGTAAGTCGGTTTGAGGAAGGCCCGGAATTGTCCGGGGCTTTTTTGTTGCCGTTCGTGACTTGAATGCACAGATTTTGAAATGCCTAAATGGAGATTGAGATGGGTACGACGATTGCACTCGATGATGACTTGCTCGCCAAAGCTCAAGTCTACACACGGGCTTGATGGAAAAATCCGCACTGGTGCGTGAAGCGCTCAAGGCCTTGGTACAACGCGAAGCCGCGCGACGGCTTGCGAGTTTGGGCGGCAGTCAGCCTGGTATTGAAGGCGCGCCACGTCGTCGGCAGGAAAACAAATGATTCTCGTCGGTACCTCCGTCTAGACCGACCACATCAACGCGTCCGAACCGATGTTGGTCAACTTGCTTAGCGGGGAGCAGGTGTTGGCCCATCCGTATGTGATCGGTGAAATATCGCTAGGCAGCCTTCGCGACCGCGACGTCGTTCTCGGTGCCGGCGGATTTGCCGAGCGCACCAGTCGTAACGCTGGAGGAAACGTTCTTTCTGATCGATCGGGAGAAGCTCTTCAACCGAGGAATCGGTTACGTCGATACCTCGCTTTTGGCTTCCGCTCGCTTGCAGCCCGGCATCAAGATATGGACACGCGACAAGCGTTTGCATAAGGTCGCAGAAGAGCTAGCGCAGTGCGTCATTGAATTAGCCCCATATCTATGTTTAGACACGGGTCATGGGCAAAATGAATCTGCCCGATACCGAACGCGAGCAACTGCTGTCGGCGGTGCGCAGGCGAACG
>JAQFVJ010000543.1 GCA_029439525.1 Caballeronia sp. BR6202001591004 | reverse complement strand
TCGCCCACGTCGATTTCCGGCATCGGCGCGACACTGATCGAGCCTGCCGATTGCGCCGCCAGCGCGCGCCACGCAGCAACGATTTGCGCGTCCTCGGGCGGCTTGGCGCGGAAGGCGTCGAACGTGCCGCTTCCCGCGACGAGCCAGTTCAGCACGCTGCCGCGCGATTCCTTCGTGGAGCGCGGCGACGCCACATAAACGCCCGCCACCACATAACACCGATACACCGCGCGCGTGAACGCCACATAGACGAGCCGCGCCCACTCGGCCGCCAGTTCACGCGCGATGGCCGCCTTCGCGGCGT
>JAQFVJ010000542.1 GCA_029439525.1 Caballeronia sp. BR6202001591004 | reverse complement strand
TGCCTTCGATGCGCTGCAATGGCTCGTGCGCGAGGCGCCGACGCTCGGCATCGATCCGGCGCGCATCGCGGTGGGCGGCGACAGCGCGGGCGGCATCGCGCGCCACCGTCTGCGCGCCGCTGGCGCGCGATGCGGGCATTGGCCTGCAGCTGCAGATGCTGATTTATCCGGGCGTGAGCGCGTGGCAGAAGAGCGCGTCGCATGCGCGTTTGGCAGAGGATTATTTGCTGTCGGGCGAAACCATCCACAGTGGTTCTTCGAGCAATACGTGCGCGACGACGCGACCGCGACGACTGGCGTTTCGCTCCACTCGATGCGGCGGGCGGCGTGCCGGATTATCGCGGCGTCGCGCCTGCTTGGATCGCGGCGGCGGATCACGATCCGCTTTACGACGAGGACATTGCTT
>JAQFVJ010000541.1 GCA_029439525.1 Caballeronia sp. BR6202001591004 | reverse complement strand
AGCACAACAAAAATCCGAAGCCGATCAAGTGGAAGTATGACGATCCTTCGCCTCGGATCCACCCGGTGCCAAATCAATCACGCAGTCGACTAGTAGTAAAGGTAACCGGGCGTAGCGTCTGAATCGTTTGCCTATTTTCAAGAAAATCGGGTGATTCCTGACGTGCTTGCCGGAACTGCCGCTCGGGTAAAATCGGCACGTCTGACGAATGTAAGAGCATCGAACAATCGGTTACAGACCAGCCGCTCGCGCCTGCGAGAAACTAATGTCGTCGCAACTCCGTCGGATACCGGAGACTGCCGAATTTTTGTTCACAGCCCTTCTCGATCAACTATCAGGCGTTCGACCAGACGCCGCGACCGTATTTTCGATGTCGCCTATTTGCCACTCTTTCATGATGCCTTCAGAGATCGGATTCGCGGGGTCGCGCCCATGAGCGCCGCCCGACTCGTGCACGCCGGGGTGCGCCGCCGCGATCGCCGCCTATCAGG
>JAQFVJ010000540.1 GCA_029439525.1 Caballeronia sp. BR6202001591004 | reverse complement strand
CCGCCGTTACCAAGATGGCGGCGGACAATCACGTACGTGCCGGTCACGCTGGAACTGGGCGGCAAGTCGCCGCAAATCGTATTCGCCGATGCCGATTTCGACGCCGCCCTGCCCGTGCTCGTCGTCGCGATCATCCAGAACGCCGGGCAGACGTGCTCGGCGGGCAGCCGCGTGCTCGGCCTACGAGCCGCTGCTCGAGCGCCTGTCGCAGGCGTTTTCCGCGCTGAAGGTCGACCCGAGCCAGCTCGATCTCGATTGCGGCCCGCTCATCAGCGCGAAGCAGCAACAGCGCGTGTGGGACTTCCTCTCCGATGCGCAGCACGACGGCATCGCGATGGCCGCGCAAGGCGAAGTGATCGCCGATGCGCCCGAAGCCGGCTTCTATCAGGCGCCGACGCTCCTGCGCGATGTCCCGCCGACGCACCGGCTCGCGCGCGAGGAAGTGTTCGGCCAGGTGCTCGCGGCGATGCCCTTCGACAACGAGGACGACGCGCTGAAACTTGCCAACGGCACGGAATTATGGGCTGGTCGCCGGCATCTGGACTCGCGACGGCGCACGGCAGATGCGTCTTGCACGGCGCGGGCGTTCCGGTCAGGTGTTCATCAACAACTACGGCGCGGGCGGCGGCATCGAACTGCCGTTCGGCGGCGTCAAGCATTTGGGACACGGACGCGAAAAAGGCTTCGAAGCGCTGTACGGTTTCACGACGCTCAAGACTATCGCAATCAAACACGGCTAATGGGGGAACAACTTGCGACTGCAAGGCAAAACGGTGATCGTGACCGGCGGCGGCTCGGGCTTCGGCGCAGGTATCGCGAAGACCTTCGCGCGCGAAGGCGCGAATGTCGTCGTCAACGATCTGAACGGCGCAGGTGCCGAGCGCGTGGCGAGCGAGATCGCGCTGACGTCGGCGCCGGAAGCGAA
>JAQFVJ010000539.1 GCA_029439525.1 Caballeronia sp. BR6202001591004 | reverse complement strand
CGCCACGGGTGGCGGGTGCGGTGAAGTCGGGGACGGGCTGGTCGACTGAGACTGGCACGAAGGTTTCTCCGGTTGTTCTGGTTGTGAGAAAGGGCGTGCGTGTCCGCGCGGGCACGCGACGACAGGGCAATTCAGGGGCAAATTCGAGGCGCGGATGTCAGCCCGGCTGGACGATCAGTTCGCCCGCGCGGCCCGGAATCTCGCCCCACGTGACAGGGTACGTGGGCAGGGTCGATCGGTCCAGCGTCGCATGATAATCGCCCATCGTGGCGAAGGTATGTCCCTGCGCGCGCCAGCCGGCGAGAAGCTGCTCGAACACGGGCGCGAGCTTCTGGCCTTCGAGTTCCGCGTGGAGGGTGAAGACCTGATCGTGCGGATTATTTGCTGTGCGCTTAAGGAGATGCGCGGCAACATTGCTTTCGTCGATGCCATCGACGCCCAGCACTTCGTCGAGCGTCGGCAGGGTGGTCGGCATCTGGATGTGCTTCAGCGCGCGGCCGT
>JAQFVJ010000538.1 GCA_029439525.1 Caballeronia sp. BR6202001591004 | reverse complement strand
GTTCCTGTGGTTCAGCGCGGCGTATCGTGAGCCGATCCGGCGCTACTACGAACCGTGGTCTGTGCCCCCGCGCAGGCCACCACCGCGTCATCGCATCGATGACCCATTCTGAACAACAGCCCCGGCGAGGCCGGGGCTGTTTGCATGGTGAGCGATGCATCGATCGCGCGATAATGCATCCATGATCCTGACCTGCATCGCGCGTTTGCCAGGAAACTCCTTTCCCTTACCGATCCCGCGACGGAGCTTACCGTCTCACCTCGAATAGCGCCAGATATCGCTCCTCACATTCTGCGTGCGACGTAATAATTGGGCACGATGGCTGGTATCCCTTAGCCATCAAGTGAAGCTTCTTTCCGCACGCTCGGTTAGACCATTCGTTACCGCTAACAAAAATGATGCCGCTGATGCACGAGCAATCTGGACCGCTGTGCTAACAACCCTGCCGGAAGTCCGTCGCAGTCAAAACCGAAGGGCAACAAGCGGTGCTTGCTTTGCACCGAATGCGCCAGCAGTTGGCCAAGTTCCGAACTATCCAAATTAACTGTATGCGGGGATTGCTCACAGAGTACGGTGAAGTGATGCCTTGCGGCCGGATAGCGTTGAGAAGCGCCATCATTGATGTTCTTAATTCGACTGCGTCATTGATTTGGCACCGGGTGGATCCGAGGCGAAGGATCGTCATACTTCCACTTGATCGGCTTCGGATTTTTGTTGTGCTCGCGGATGTCGTGCATGAGCT
>JAQFVJ010000537.1 GCA_029439525.1 Caballeronia sp. BR6202001591004 | reverse complement strand
CGACTGATTCTTTTCGAGATCCCGAAACTTCTCACCTTACGTCGGTCGACGACCATCAGCCACATCGAAAAAGTGCTTGATAGAAGGGGTTTCGTGCGATGATACCGGCTCGATTCGTGCCGCTCCCGCAAACCTTCACCATTGCATCCACGAAATCAGAAAGAAAAAACCCGGCACGAGGCCGGGTCAAGGGAAGTGGGGCGAGGTCCGAGAGTCACGCCCGACTGCGTGGATGTCTGCATGATGGCGCGGCACGCGAACACGCGTGCAGGGCGCTGCGTCGTGCCTGTGCCGGATGCAGTTCGACATGCAACTGTACGAGCCAGTCGCGCGACGAGGGACTCGCGATGACCAGCCGCTCCGCGGTATCGTGCGACTATGCGATGCGTCGCGATGCCCACGCCGCATCCGATGCCGCGATGCACAGCGCGATGAATACAAAATACGAGGTTCGCGAGCAGTGATATGAGGGACGCTTGCATCGGCATCTCCGAAGCGCGCCGGACGCATTGCCGCGCGCTTGACGTATAGTGCGTCGTTGAACCTTATGCAACGCTTAAGCGTCGCGACGCACGAAGCGAGCGAGATGACATTCTCGCGAAACTACAGGGAATCCGGCTAATGATGCCTACATCCGCCTAAGAGTCGTTAACGAAATGACGTTCGCAATTGTCGCCAGCATATGATGCAGCAAGCGATTTTCATGAAGGCCACGTGGATGAAGGCGAGCCGTTCGAAGCG
>JAQFVJ010000536.1 GCA_029439525.1 Caballeronia sp. BR6202001591004 | reverse complement strand
ATCGAATCGTCTGACCGCGGGCCTGGCAGGCATCGTCTCGGCTGTGCTCGTCCTGTTTTCGTGCGTCGCGTCGGCCGACGAGCCGTCCATCGTGCCGCTGACCGGCGGCAAGCTGCTGTTGACCGGCGGCGTATCGGAAGTCGAGGGCGCGGCCGGTGGCGGCCTCACGCCTTGGGCCGTGATCGGCGGGTACGGCTCCGGGCAGCAGATCGGCGCGAACGTGCACGGCACGTACGTCCATTTGCAGGACTACGCGCTCGGCACGTATGGCCTGACAGTCGGCGTCGCCAATCGCGTGGAATTCTCGCTGGCGCGGCAAACCTTCGACACGCGCGATGTCGGCGCGCAGTTCGCGCCTCGGCGAGAACTTCAAGTTCAATCAGGACATCTTCGGCGTGAAGGTGCGCGTGCTGGGCGACGCGGTGCTCGATCAGGACACGTGTGTGGATTCCGCAGATTGCCGCGGGCATCCAGTCAAGCACAACGAGCAGGGCGATATCGTCAGGGCCGTGGGCGCCGTCAGCAACTCGGGTACCGACTTCTATCTTTGCGCGACCAAATTGCTGCTCGCGCAAAGCCTGCTTTTGAACGGCATGCTGCGCTTCACCAAGGCGAACCAGTTCGGCTTGCTCGGCTTCGGCGGCGACAAGTCGAATGGGTACAAGCCGGAGTTCGAATCGTCGGTGGCGTTATCTGTTATCGAAGGGCGTCGCGGTCGGCGCCGAATATCGCATGAAGCCGAACAACCTCGGCTTCGCGCGAGCAGGACGCCTACGACGC
>JAQFVJ010000535.1 GCA_029439525.1 Caballeronia sp. BR6202001591004 | reverse complement strand
GCCGGTGGATCGGGTAGTGTAACTGATCAATCCGGTGCTGCGAGGCTGGGTGAATTACTTCGCTGTTGGACATGCCAGCGAAGGAGTGCTTCAGCTTCATCAAGGACTGGGTGGAGAAGAAGATTCGACGCCACGTGGGTCGATCCCGGAATCGTCGGCGCTTCGGCTGGAAGACGTGGAGTAGGCACTGCCTATATGACGAACTGAAGCTGTTCAACGGCTACCGGGTTCGTCGGGCTGCCGCGCTGAAAGTGTCCCCGGCATGATAGGTCCCATACATAAACCTTGACGTGAAGCAGGCAGCAAAGCGTAGTGCGGGAAAACCGCATGCTGCGTTTGAGGTGGCGGGAGCTGGAAACGTAATCATGGCAACCGGATTGAGACCCACCGCGAAAGCAAGAGAGAAGCCACCGGGACCTACCGTGCGTGCGCCAGTTCTCGACCCTACCTTAGGGGGCGGCGGCGCAGTAATGCGCCGCCGCTACCCGACCGCATAGCCGACCGGAAGATTCACGTGAACGCACGCCCGATCAGTTCGTCCCGTATCCGCTCGAGGAACGCCTCCACGCCTTGCGTCTCGATGACTTCAAACGTCACCTCGTCGATACCCGGTGCGCCGTTGTTCTTTCTGGCCCAGCGCATACGCTTCGCGCAGCGTTTCCATCTTGCAGACATGGACTACGGACCCATCCGCCACCCTCTCGCCTTCGGCCCACTTCCCGGGTTCGCCGGTTATAGGCCCCTTGCTCCGGCGATTTCGCGCCGGGGCGAGGGGAGGGTTTCTCCAGTTGCTCAGCATGTCCTTGTCATCGTGCCGTCACTTCTACCCCGCCGAAGTGAAATAGCCGTATCGGTCAGATTTCGGCTACCCATGCTGCCTTCGCCCTCACGGTTGCAGACTCGGCCTTCGGGCCTCTTCACTTTCGAGGTCACATCCACGTTCATCTTCATTACGACCCGATGACTCGCACGTCCCCCAAGGAGACGGTCGTCGATAGGCTTCAGAGTCTTGGTTTCCCGCCACCCTGCATCCAAGCTACGGAACTGCTGACTTCTAC
>JAQFVJ010000534.1 GCA_029439525.1 Caballeronia sp. BR6202001591004 | reverse complement strand
CACGCAGTGCGCGACCGAGAAGACGGCGGCCTAGCGCGCCGCTGTCATCGAAATCGGGTAACTTGGCAGACAGACGGATCGGACCGCGACCGCGGTCCGTGCACGGCACATGCCCACTTCGCCTCCGGAGGAAGCCATGAAGATCCTGATCGTCCTCACGTTGCATTCCGAACTCGGCAACACCGGCAAGAAAACCGGCTTCTGGCTGGAAGAACTCGCCGCACCCTACTAAGCGTTCAAGGACGCGGGCGCGGAACTGGTGCTCGCGTCGCCCAATGGCGGACAGCCGCCGCTCGATCCCAAGAGCAACGAACCTGATTTCCAAACTGACGCCACGCGTCGCTTCGAAGCGGACGCGCAAGCATTGCTCAAGCGTCTTTCCTGGTAAAGCGCGCAGGACGAGCGGCGTATCATCGTGCGACTCAAACCACCACGATCCCTACGCCATGCTGCCGTCCGGAGACACATACGAAGCCGTCGAATCGCAATTCGAATGGCGCATTCCCGCGCGTTACAACATCGCCCAGGATGTCTGCGACAAGTGGGCCGACGGCCGGGCCGGCTCGCGCTGATCGTCGAGGCGCGCGACACGTCGCAGACACGTTATAACTTCGACGATCTCAAACGCCTTTCCAACCGCTTCGCCAACGCGATGCGGGCACGCGGCGTGCAGCGCGGCGACCGTGTCGCGGTATTTGTGCGCCAATCGGTCGAAGCGGCCATCGCGCATTCGGGCGTATCGGCGGTCGTTACCGACGCGGAAGGCGCCGCGAAAATCGCCTCCGTGCGCGCCAATCTGCCTGAACTGCAACACGTGTTCGTCACCGATGGCGACGACGCGTCCTTCTGGCCCGCGATCGACGCCGCATCGGACGAAGAGATACTCGTCGACACCGCCGCTGCCGATCCCGCCGTCGTCATCTACACGTCCTGCACGACGGGCAAGCCCAAAGGCGCGCTGCACGCGCATCGCGTCTTGCTCGGGCATCTGCCCGGCGTGGAGATGTCACAGCAATGCTTTCCGCTCGATGCGAAGCTGATGTGGACGCCCGCCGACTGGGCGTGGATCGGCGGCCTGCTCGATGTGCTGCTGCCGTCGTGGCACCATGGCGTGCCGGTGCTCGCGCGGCGCTTCGACAAGTTCGACGGCAAATCCGCGTTCGATCTGCTCGAACGCAATCAGGTCACACATACTTTTCTGCCGCCGACCGCGCTCAAGATCATGCGCGCGACGCCTACAAACAAGAACTATTCGTTCACGTTGCGCTCTGTTGCGAGCGGTGGCGAATCGCTCGGCAAGGAGTTGCTGTCGTGGGGACGCGTGAAGTTTGGTGTTACCATCAACGAGTTGTACGGGTAGACTGAGTGCAACATGGTGCTGTCCTCGTGCGCGAAGTGGTTCGAGCCGCGCAGCGGGCAGATCGGGCGCGCGGCGCCGGGGCATCGCGTGGCCA
>JAQFVJ010000533.1 GCA_029439525.1 Caballeronia sp. BR6202001591004 | reverse complement strand
CGCCATCACCTTGCGCCGTGCGAGTACGTTGAAGATGGATGTCCGGGTCTGATTCGTCATATAAATTAGTATAACTAAATGTATGGCGCGTGACCATAACATGTCGGCGAGATGTCCTTTCAGCGATGGACGAGCACACGACGAACGATGTCGCCGCGAAAGCTCGCAGAGGCCGTGATACCGATAATTAATTAGTCATACCAACTAAATGCGGAAATAGGATTGGGTGTTCCTGCGCCCCAAAGGGGCATGGCGGAACAGCAGAAATGGCACGAATACACTGATGCGGTCCAGGCGCGCGTCACGGCAGGCGCCCTGGATGGCGAAGTCGACGGACGAACGATTGCGTTCGTCCGCGTGATACCTTGCGTCTAACCGGACGGGTCACGACGAAGGCGCGCTGTCGATCGGTAGCATGTGCTGAACATAGTGCGCCGTAAGAAGTTCGCAATTACCAGCGTGTCACGCGCCGGCCCCGCGCCGCCTTGCGCGCGCCGTGGTTTACCCGTGGTTCAGCGCAGATTGGCCGCGACGAATTGCTTGTGGGAGGAATAGGCTGTTTTTTTCGTGATGCCGTCGACGTTGCCGACGAGCGCTTCCGCTTCCAGCTCGTTGGTGACTTCGTAGTACGGGAAGCGATAGGCCGTCGCGGTCTGCTGGCCGAGCGCGTAGCCCGCGTTGTATGCGTCGGACTCGCTCGCGAAGCTGATGTTCGACAGCATCACCGGATACATCGTGACGCCGCCGGCCTTCATCGTCTGCGCGATGCCCGCGAGCTTGAGCACCGTGCCCTGGCTGTACACCTCGTTGCGATAGATCGTCGCGCCGAGATCCTGCAATTGCTGGAGTTGCAGCGCGGGGCTGGAAATATCGTACGCGCCGCCTTCGTTGTTGTGGCCGTTCACACGGTAGAAGATTTTCGTGACGGCGGCGGGTGTCGTCGCAGGCGTGGACGAAGCAGAAGAAACAGAAGCAGCAGGCGAAGCGGAAGCAGCAGGCGTGCTCGACGTTACTACGGTCGTCGCGTTTGCCGACGAACCCGCAGCGCCCGACGAAGCCAAATTATTCGACGACCCGGACGCGACCGTTGCATCCGACGCCACCGTCGTGCTTGCCTTACCGCTGCGCATCGCGCCGGCATTCGAGGTCGATTGCGACCCATCGCCGTCGCCACCGCCGCCGCATACGACGAGCAGCACGCGACGCGACGAGGACAGCGAAGACAAGGAGACGAAGGAACGCGAAACGTTTACGGTCAAACTTGCCATGTCGATCAATTCGATACGCATAACTAAATGGATTTGTTGTTTTGTCGAGTCCACGAAGCAGGCGCATCGCACCAGAAGGCCGCGCGCGGCCGATTGGTTAGCCGACCTTTCCCGCACGAGCAGGCGAGGCGAAGTGGAAGCGTTGACGGGTCGT
>JAQFVJ010000532.1 GCA_029439525.1 Caballeronia sp. BR6202001591004 | reverse complement strand
TCATTTGTACGTCATTTGCGAGCCATTCGTATTGCGAGTGCGCGCAGCATCGCGGACAATGCCTGATTAGTACAGTAGCGGCGCACCCGCGCGCCTTCATCCGGCCGGGCAGTGAAGATCTGAATTGGAAGAACGATGAGCCAGTACGAATTCAGCGTATCCGTGGCACGCTATTTGCCGGAACAATCGGACTCGGATAGCCGTCAATATGCGTTCGCCTAACGCTGACGATCCGTTACCGGCCAGGTCGCGGCGCGCGCAACTCATATCGCGCCACTGGATCATCACGGACAGCGATAATCACGTGCAGGAAGTGAAAGGGCTGGGCGTGGTCAGCCATCAGCCGCTCATTCCACCGGGCGAGCAATTCAAATATACGAGCTAGGCAGTCATCGCGACGCCGGTCGGCACACCATGCGTGGCGAGTATTTCTGCGTTGCGGAAGACGGCGAGCGCTTCGAAGCGCCGATTGCGGAATTCGCGCTGCACGTGCCGCGCACGCTGCATTGAAGCTGGGTCAGCGACGCTTCGCTATGTCGTCGGGACGGCTTGCGCCATTCGCGCGGTTCTGGTTCTTCTTCTTGCCCGATGCCGTCCACACGACAATGAAGATCAGCAGGCCTAACGCGACCAGTGCTTCGAGCCCGAAAATGAGCATTGGAGATTCGTCGAACAGATCAGACATGGCGGTTCCCATCAAGAACGAGCATTGTATGCGTTTCGCGCGGACAGCCGCGCAAGCAGCGGCCTGGGCCGCATCGATTGCCACCGCCGTTTTGCTCGCCTCGTGCGGAGGCTGCGGGTACGTGAAGCCGAGCAGCACGACGGCCGCCGCGCCGGGCGGCACGCCGATCATTCCCGGACAACGCGCCGCGCAGCGGCTGACTGCGGTGAGCTGGCAGCAAGTGTCTGGCTGGCAGGACGATTCACTGATTGGCGCGACCGCCGCGCTGCGCCAAAATTGCAGCCGGCTGGCGCGTCAGGCTGGTTGGGCGCG
>JAQFVJ010000531.1 GCA_029439525.1 Caballeronia sp. BR6202001591004 | reverse complement strand
TCGCCGCCAGACCGAAGTCCGCGCTGCCGTTCGACTTGCATGTGTAAGGCATGCCGCCAGCGTTCAATCTGAGCCAGGATCAAACTCTTCAGTTCAATACCTGTTACTATTTTCGGGTTCCGCGGTTCCCCACAGACACCCGGTCGCTCACTCAACGTACTGACGTTCGATCAATCCATCCTTCGACGGATAAACCTTCCTCAAATACTTCGTGCGAGACCCTCTTGATAGATACCTTTGCTTTTTGCCGATTCCGAAGAACCAGCCGCACTCGCATCAAGCGCCCACACTTATCGACTGTTAGTTTTTTTAAAGAGCACATCGCGCAACGAACCAACCCCACTACCGTCCGTCTTGCGTCGCCGCCATCAGCAACAAAGGTATAAAATTATGAACAACTTTCTAAAGAGCGTCAACAGGTTTTTGAATCAATCTTGCGCCTGCCCCGCTCTTCCAACCCATCTTTAGACCATCGCCTTGGCCTTCGACACCGCGCGGCAGTCGCTGCGTGCCGCCGGCGCCTGGAATCACGCCGAGCTTAATTTCAGGCTGACCGAATTTGGCCGTGTCCGCGGCGATGACGATGTCGCACATCATCGCGAGTTCACAACCGCGGCCCAGAGCAAAGCCCGCTACCGCCCCGATGATCGGCTTGCGAATCGAGCGGATCGTTTCCCAGTTGCGCGTGATGTAGTCGCCCTTGTAGACGTCCATGATGAATACTTGGCCATCGTGCCGATGTCCGCACCCGCCGCAAACGCCTTCTCGCTGCCGGTCAGCACGATCGCGCCGATGTTCTCATCGGCGTCGAACGCCTTTAGCGCTTCACCCAGTTCGCCCATCAGCGCATCGTTCAATGCCTTCGGACGATTCAGCGTGATCAGTCCGACGCGGCGTTCGTCGCCGATCGCTTCCGCGTCGTTCAAAGCCGTGTTCATGTTGCGCCGAAGGCCGCGCCGCCGGAAGTCAGCCAAACGGCATAGTCCAACGGACATTTTTCGGCCCTGTCTCCGTTCGGCCTATGCCATTTGGCCGAATGGAACGCGCCGGACCGTACGGCTAATATCGGTGTGTAGTCGAACGCAGCGCCCACCGGCGAGCAGCCAGGATCGTTGATGAGGAGAATTCATGTCCGAGAAATCAGTCCTATTTCGAATCGACGGAGAGACACGCGTCGCAACCCTGACGCTCAACCGTCCCGACAAGCTCAACAGCTTTACGCGCGAGATGCATCGGCAGCTCGGTGAAGCGCTCACGGAAATCGAAGCCAGTTCCGCGCGTGCGCTCGTCATCACGGATGCGGGACGCGGATTCTTCGCGGGTCAGGATCTCGCCGATCTCGACTTCACGCCGGGTTCGATGTCCGACCTCGGCGAATTGATCGACGAATACTTCAATCCGCTGGTTCGCCGACTCGAGGCGATGCCGCTGCCCATCATCGCTGCCGTCAACGGAACGGCAGCCGACGCCGGCGCCAACCTGGCGATGGCGTGCGACTTCTTCATCGCGGCGCGTTCGGCGAGCTTCATTCAGGCATTCGTGAAGATCGGTCTTCTGCCCGATTCGGGCGGGACCTGGCTTCTTCCCCGGCACATCGGCGAAGCGCGTGCGCTCGGCCTCGCCCTGACCGGCGACAAGTTGAGCGCGGAGAAGGCCGAAGCCTGGGGCATCCGTATGGCGAGTCGTCGAGGACGATGACCTTCAACAGGCGGCGGGACAACTCGCCGCACAACTCACGCAACAGCCCGCGCAAGCGGTCGCTGCAATCAAGCGCGCGATTCGCGCCAGT
>JAQFVJ010000530.1 GCA_029439525.1 Caballeronia sp. BR6202001591004 | reverse complement strand
TCCGTGGCTAACGGTGCTGCAAAACGTCGAGGCCGGCCTCGAAGCGATCGGCGTCGATGCCGGTGAACGACGCAAGCGCGCGCTGGCCGCGATCGACCTGATCGGTCTGGACGGCTTCGAAAACGCCTATCCGCGCGAGTTGTCCGGCGGCATGCGGCAGCGCGTCGGCTTCGCACGGGCGCTGGTGGTCGATCCGACCTTGCTGCTGATGGACGAACCGTTCTCCGCGCTGGACGTGCTGACGGCGGAGACGCTGCGTACCGATCTGCTCGATCTGTGGACACAGCGCCGCATGCCGATCAAATCGGTGCTGATCGTCACGCACAATATCGAGGAAGCGGTCTTCATGTGCGACCGCATTCTCGTGCTGTCGTCGAATCCGGGACGCGTCATCGCTGAAATCAAAGTGCCGTTCAAGCATCCGCGCAATCGTCTCGATCCCGCGTTCCGCAAACTCGTCGACGATATCTATGCGCAAATGACCGCGCGCCAAAAGGATGAAACGACGAAGAAGGGCCTGGAACTCGGTAGCTGGCTGCCGCAGATTTCCACCAACCTGCTCGCCGGCCTGATCGAAACCGTCGCGGCCGCGCCGTATAACGGCCGCGCGGATATGCCCGAGATCGCGCGCACCTTGCATCTCGAAGTGGACGATCTTTTTCCGGTCGCGGAAATGCTTCAGCATCTCGGATTCGCCGATGTGCGCGAGGGCGACATCTATCTCACGCCGCCTGCTATCGCGCTGGCCGAATACGATACGCAGCGGCGCAAGACGCTATTTGCCGAGCATTTGCTGCGCAACGTGCCGCTCGCCGCGCGCATCAGGGATGTGCTCAATGAACGCCCTGGGCATCGCGCACCGCGCGTGCGCTTCGAACAGGAGCTGAAAGACTACCTCTCCGATGAAAGCGCCGAGAAGACCCTCGATGCGGTGATCGGCTGGGGCCGTTACGGCGAAGTGTTTTCGTATAATGACCAGACGGAAATTTTCAGTCTCGCGGATGTGGAGACGTAGTCATCAGTCTGCTATCTCGACGCGCCTGCGTGTCGAGATAGCAGACGCCGTGGAAATCACCAGATCGGCGAAGCGCTTTTCATCGCGGTCCGCCTGCCAGCGCGAACGCGCCACGGCGATA
>JAQFVJ010000529.1 GCA_029439525.1 Caballeronia sp. BR6202001591004 | reverse complement strand
CAACTTCGATAGTCTTGATTCTTCAAATGCTCGCGATCTGCCTGATGGGATCCGTGTTGGTCAACTATCTGAGCGCAGCACTGTCATTGTTCGGCCGACCATTTCGGATAGGCAATCGATGCTAGGAATTCAAAGTTAAAAAATCAAAAGCAGAGAGTGAGTCGCCCCAGAATCACCTGCTGCCCCACTGAGCAAAAGAATATGAATCACTGTCATGATTGGACTTTAACAGGCCTCAGGGCTAGCTGGAAAATTGGCGAATTGCAAATCGAAATGTTGGATTCGAACTCAGAACACCGAATTTGTATTGCGAAGAATCTGATTTCATTGCCTCTTCCGCGCCAACATCCATGGGGGCCGAGTGTAAGTGTCAACAAAGTTGAAGTAAGTACCGTCGGAAGCACGGTTACTGCGAGGATCGAAATGCAGTCAGGTAATGTAATTGAGTGCATCGCAGAATCATTTGACCTCGGTATGAAGAACAAACCCAGCCGATGGCTGGGTTTGTTCTTCATACATCAGCATTTCCAGCAGAACGCCGGCAATCTAAACGTGGGCGACAACCTCGGCATGTCGATCGGCGGCAACTACGACATCGGCGCGGTGCAGACCGGCGAGCACAAGGTGGTCGAGCGTGCCAAAGGCGTGTCGAACACCGACATCAACCAGACGACCGGCAGTTCCATCAGAATGGGCGGCGTGTCGCAGATCGGCGTGGGTGGTGATCTGACGGCCACCGGCGCGAACATCGATCTAAGCGGTGGCGGCACGCTCGCGGTGAACGACAACGTCACCTTGCAGGCCGATCGTCGCGACGAACGATGTATCGCTGAGTGCGCCGCACGACGTGAACATCACGACGTCGCAAGACACGATGCATTCCTCCGCCAGCTATCAGGAGAAGCGCTCGCGCTTGGGCACGAGCGGCCTCACGGGCCTACGGCAGCAACGACACGGCGAGCACCGATCGCGCATCGAGCGTGACGAACAACGCGAGCCCCCGCGAGGCCCTTCGCCGAATCCACCCACCACCCCAAAGCAAACCAATTTAATGATTCCCCATCCCATTCCGGGTATCGTGCCGGGTTCTTTTGATTTTTGATAATAGAAAAGCAGAAAGAGTAAGGCATGAAGCTAAAAACAAGGCTGACGATTTTCCCGATCACAGCCCTGATATCACACTCGCAGCCCACGCGCAATACGCACCGACACACGCCGACGGAGCCGCCGCGGCGCGCGCCAACGCAGAGCAGAACCAACAACTACAACAGCAACGCGAAGTACAGCAGCGCGACGCAGCCATCCAGGCGCCCGCAGTCCGTTCGCCCGTTCCGACCGTTCAGGCATATCCCGACCTCCCGCATGAATCGCCGTGCTTTCGCATCGACACGTTCGCGCTCGACGTCCCGACCACCCTACCCGATGCGATACGCGCCAAAGGCACCTCCGCCCTGCCGCCCGAGCCGTTCGCGCGCGAATGGCTCGATCACTACGCGGACCAATGCATCGGCAAGGAAGGCGTTACCGTACTGACCAAGGGATTGCAGCAAGCGATCCTCTCGCACGGCTACATCACCACGCGCGTGCCGTTGCCCGAGCAGGATCTCTGGTGTGCTCAACGTCGCTCTCGTGCCGGGCGTCATCCGGAACGTGCGTTTCGCCGAGCCACTGTCGTGGGGAACGGAAGACCGCGTTTCCCGCCAGACCCGGCGACGTGCTCGACCTGCGCGACCTCGAACAGGGACTCGAGCAGATGAAGCGCGTCGCCAGTCAGGACGTCGACATGAAAATCGAACCGACCGATACGCCCGGCGAAAGCCGACGTCGTGTTGACGATCAAGCGCACCAAGCCGTGGTCGCTCGTCGCATCGGTCGACAACTCGGGCAGCCGCGCAACAGGCAAGTGGCAAGGCAACATCGCATTGTGCATCGACAATCCGCTCGGATTGAACGATATCGTCAATATCGTCGCCAACCAAGACCTGTATTTCGATGACA
>JAQFVJ010000528.1 GCA_029439525.1 Caballeronia sp. BR6202001591004 | reverse complement strand
CCGACACCATTCGCCGCACCGCCGCAGCCAAGGAAACCATCGACGTTGACAAGACTCCCGTGACCACGCTCGCGGGGGCCGCCGATCTTTGGGCGCGTATCCGCAATGGCTTCCAGATTCCGGACCTGCAGAGCGATCTCGTCGACATGCAGGTCAACTGGTACGCGCAGCGCCCGGATTATGTCGAGCGCATGACCGGCCGTTCGCAGAAATATCTCTATCACATCGTCGAAGAACTCGAGCAGCACCACATGCCGACCGAGCTTGCGTTGCTGCCGTTCATCGAGTCCGCGTACAACCCGCAGGCGCTGTCGGTCGCGAAGGCCGCGGGCATGTGGCAGTTCGTGCCGGGCACCGGCCGCGACTACAACCTCAAGCAGAACATGTGGCAGGACGAGCGCCGCGACGTGCTGGCCTCGACCAGCGCCGCGCTCGACTATCTCTCGCGCCTGCACAACATGTTCGGCGACTGGCGTCTGGCGCTCGCCGCGTATAACTGGGGCGAGGGCAATGTCCAGCGCGCCATCGCGCGCAACGAGGCGACGGGCTTGCCGACGGACTACGAAAACCTGCGCATGCCGAACGAGACGCGCAACTACGTACCGAAGCTGCAGGCGGTCAAGAATATCGTCATGAACCCGCAGATGTACGGTCTCACGCTGCCGGACATTCCGAATCACCCGTACTTCGTCACGGTGACGACCGCGCGCGACATCGATGTGAGGATGGCCGCGAAGCTCGCCAACATGAGCGTCGAGGAATTCCGTTCGCTGAATCCGTCGTTCTCGAAGCCGGTCATTCTGGGCGCGACCAATCCGCAGATTCTGCTGCCGTTCGACAACGCCGCGACCTTCCAGAAGAACCTCGGTTCGTACTCGGGTGCGCTGTCGTCATGGACCACGTACACGGTCACCGAGCGCTCGCGTCCCGCTGCGATCGCTGAGAAAATTGGTGTCGATGCGGACACGCTCATGTCCGTCAACCGCATTCCGGCGGGCATGCGTCTGAAGCCGGGCTCGACCATCGTTGTGCCTCGCACGGATGACGACGACGAGGACATCAGCGCGGACGTCGCCGAAAACGCCATGCTCGCCGTCGAGCGGGACGTGCCGGACACGCGCAAGATGGCCATCCGCGTGCGTCGCAAGCAATCCATCGAGACGCTCGCCGATCGCTACAACGTGTCGGTGACGCAAGTGCGCGCGTGGAATCACACGCATCGCTCCGTGTTCATGCCGGAACAGGTCGTCGTGCTGCACGTGCCTTACGGTTGCTCGGTTCCGGCCGAGCCCGGTCCGGTGCGTGTCGAGACCGTGTCGGCGTGGAGCCGTTCGGCTGGCGGCGTGACGAAGATCGGCACGCGCGCGCCGACGTCGTCGTCGAAGTCGGCGGGCAAGACCAAATACACGCCGGTGAAGGCGGGCAAGGTGTCGGCTCCTGC
>JAQFVJ010000527.1 GCA_029439525.1 Caballeronia sp. BR6202001591004 | reverse complement strand
CGTTCGCCTGCGCACCGCCGACAGCAGTTGCTCGCGTTCGGTATCGGGCAGATTCATTTTGCCCATGACCCGTGTCTAAACATAGATATGGGGCTAATTCAATGACGCACTGCACTAGGTACAGGGCCAATAGGCATCGTCGTTATGGCCGTTCCTCGCTCAACGTCGCTGGGACTGGGAGTGGGACTGAGACCGCTGTGACCACTGCCGATCCAATCTCCGTCCGGTGGACCCGCACCAATTGAGCCTGTACCGGGTGATGGCCCCGTTGGCCTGGGTACTGCTTTTCCGGAGTTAAGCACACAGGCCGTTCGGTTTCCTAATAACAATGCGTAGGTCACGCCAGGACATGCGTTAGCGGCAGATGATGTCAATACGAGGAAATGAACAAGCATTTAGCCCACTTCATCACAAGCTTCCCACTATATCTGCTTGTACATTGATTACTGATTGTCGGATTGGTCCTTGGGCTTGCAGCATTTCGGCACGTGCCCAATCGGCATGGTTGTCGCCTCAGGGCCAGAGGCTGCCGCTGGCGCTCCCTTGGCCCCGGTAGATGTCGTTTCACCCGGATGCGCACTATGCTTACGCATTTTATGTTTTTGGCTTGGCGCTGATGATGGTGTGATACCTGATGCGGCATGTTCGACTTGAGCCGATATTGGAGAGGGATCCGCCCCAAACAATATGGCGCTCAGTATGACTGAAACAATCAACTTCATTTCAAATGATCCTCGCTCTCAGTCAGCGTTGAGTATGGCGCTTGCAGTGGGGTAGGTGAACAACGCAAAAATCACCGAATACAATACGCCGATGCAAAAGCCTGCGGCCGGGCAATAAGTTTCGCCGTCGGCGTACCATTTCCACTTGCTTTCGCGCTCGCATGAGTCGTCAAAAAGGACCAGGAATTTCTCGGCTAATCGAACTTGATCCAGCAACGTGGCCTGAGAGACGAGAAAGGACGCAATGACTAAAAGCACGGAGATTGTGAAGGCTCCCCACGAAGCCGCCAGCAACAATTTCCCGAACATCCCCGAACTGGAGAACACGTCTTTAAATAGCGTGATCGAAAACGCCAAGCTAGCGTTCGCATATGTCAGTACCGACTTATACCAAAGTTCTCGGCGTTGGAAAGATGCCGCTTTTCGGCTTCAGTGCGAAACGAATCAAAGATTTTTTTGCGAGCTTCGATGTCCTCCGGATCCGGTTCGCACAATTCGCCGTCTATCTGAAGAATCGTCCGCGTAGGAAGCCCGGTCTCTTTCTTCATATTTGTTCTCCGTCGGCATGTGCGAATGGCCGCCTTCTAAAAAGATTAGGATTCTTAATTAAATAACTGCGATGCATTGCGGGAGAACAGCGAATTTCTGTCGGGTAAATGCTAACGTTTGCGGGCGGCTAGACGCAGGCGAACGGACGTGTTTACGTTTTGCGGGCGAGACCGGCACGTGTCCTTGCCGTGCAACTGGAATCGATAACGATTCGCGTCTATGCTATCATCCGAGGGCATCTTGCTTACGACGCAGGATCCAGGCCCGAGTGTCACCTTATTGATAAGGCAGTCGGAAATCGGAGAACGATTCTATGGTCGCATCGATTGATTGGATGGATCGCATTCACGACTGGGCACCGATGGTAGATGGTAGCAACCACATTGCATTGTCTTGGCGATAGTCAGTTGGAACATTAATTCTACGATTCAGAAGCAAAACAAGCTCGCAGAAAGAGGCTCTGCACTGGTGAAGCAATGGGCAGATGATTCTGCGGTTTTGGTCCGGGAGATCGACACGACAGCGGTGGACCTTTTTATTTACATATTACAAAGTGGCGTACCTTGACCGGGTTCGTCAGACGAGACCAGACTACTGAGATTGAAAATGCCAACCAGTCCATTTCGGATAATTTCCTACGCCTTCGTCGCCATGGTTGGCAACTCGAAAAATTCAATGCATTCGCTCCAACATCCAGCGCGACATTTATCGCCTCATTCGAAGCCTTCGAAAAAGTAATAGATGGATGGGATAAAAATAAAGGCGGAAATGTGCAGGCATTTCGGCAGACTCAATTAAATTTCAATCGTTCTGCTCGTCAAGTCCATCGAGAACTCTTGCTGCAAGATTTTTAGGCAGCCAAAAAAATCGAGAAGCGGGCTTATAACAGGAATCGTGACGCACGCTCGGTTTTTCGCAGCCCATTTGTTGAAGGCCACCCAATAGTCTCCTGAGCCTAACAAAGCCCGGGTTAAGAGTCGCTAACGAAATGACGTTCGCAATTGTCACCAGCATATGATGCAGCAAGCGATTTTTATGAAGGCCACGTGGATGAAGGCGAGCCGTTCGAAGCGGATGC
>JAQFVJ010000526.1 GCA_029439525.1 Caballeronia sp. BR6202001591004 | reverse complement strand
CGCTGTAGCCCCACGCGCCCATCACGGCGGCGAACTCCGGTGTGCCGGGCGTGGCGACCGGCACACCGCGCGAGAGCGTCAGCGTGACGCCGTTGATGAGGAAAAGCGTGCTCAGTGTGGTGACGAACGACGGCAGCCACAGATACACCGTCACCGCACCGTTCATCAGACCGATGATGGCGGCGACGACGAGACCCGCGATCACGGCGAGCCACATCGGCGCGCCGGCATCGTTGGCGAACACCATCATGAAAGGCGCGAATGCGAACACCATGCCCGCGGACAGATCGATGTCGCCGCCGATCATCAGCATGATTTCGCCGAACGCGATGATCGCCACCGGCGCGATGAACTGCGTCAGGTTGACGAAGCTCGCGTTGGACAGCAGAAAATCATGGTTGGTGATCTGGAAGTAGGCGGCGAGCAACACCGCCACGAGCAGGATGCGCAACTCCGCCGCCAAGCTGGACAACAACCCACTGCGCGGTCTTGCGACCGGCGCGGGCACTTGCGCTTTGCCAGGTTGGTTCACCGTATTCATCGTGCTTGAGCGTTATGACTTGATGGCGCCTTTTATCGGCACGATTTGCGGCTTGGTGGTCTTGCCTTCGTAACGTGTCAACGTGTTGAGATACGGATCGACCGTATCCTTCGTCACGAACTTGAGACCCGTGTTGATGTTCGCCGGCCCGACCAGTCCGCCCGATGCGAGGAAGGTGAACGCCTCCACCACCGTATAGAAGCCCTGCACATAAGACTGCTGATCGATGGTGAAATCGAGGAAGCCGTCGTGAATGAGCTGGATGGTCTGCGGCAACAGATCGAAGCCGCCACCGTGCACACCCTTGGACGGCAGGTTCGATTCCTTCATCACTTGTGCGACGCCCTGCGTACTGCCTGCATCGACGGCGAACATGCCCTTGAGATCCTGATGGCCGAGATAGAAGGCCTTGATCTTCGACAGTTCTTCGTTGACGGTCGCGCCTGTCGCTACGGTCTGAATATCGATCTTCTTGCCGGACTTCTTGATCGCGTCGCTCGCGCCATCGAGACGCGGCTGGATGTTGAGCTGGCCGGGCGTTGCGATGAACAGCGCCACCATGCCACTATCGATCAGGCTCACGAGGCGCTCGCCCATCTGATAGCCCGACAGATACAGGTCCTGCCCGATATAGGCGAGACCCCGACTGGACTTGCCGCGCGGTGCATCGGCGTTATAGGCGAACACCGGAATGCCCGCATCGAGCGCGGCCTGAATGGGCTTGTCGAATGCGTTCGGATCGACGATCGGCACGGCGATGGCATCCGCCTTGGCCGCGATCGCCGAATTCACCGCGCGCACCATTTCGCCGGCGTCGGACGTGGCAGAACCGGTCCACTGATAGTCCATGCCGAGCAGGCCGCACGCGTCCTGAATGCCGTATTGCGTTGGCACAAAGAAAGGATTCGTCGTGACGTGATTCACGAACACGATCTTCCATTTCTTGTGCTGAGGGAAAGGGGCTTCGGGGGCTTGCGCCGTCGAGATCAGACCGCTTGCGCCCGTGACGCCGCCAAGCAGCGACAGCGCGGCGCCGAGTCCCGCGCCCTGCATCAGCCCGCGACGGCCAGAGCTGATCAGACGGCTGCCTTGTTGATCGTTTTGTTGCGAGTCGTGCTGTGCGTCGTCATCCCGATTCTGCGCCATGTCTTCCTCCGTTGTTTTCTTCGTGGGTCGATGTGAGTCGACTTACCGTCGATCGCGTTCAGATAGTGGGTGGAACCTGCCGAAAAGCTTTGCATCGGCTTTCACATGTGAGAGGTGAGACTGACGCCGAATTTTAGTATCGAAACTCGCGTTTTCCCAAACTTTCGGTTTAGTCGCGATTTGCGCGTCTTTGTTT
>JAQFVJ010000525.1 GCA_029439525.1 Caballeronia sp. BR6202001591004 | reverse complement strand
CCGGTGGCCGATATCGAGCTGCTGGACGCGGCCGAACGCCGGCAACTGCTGGTCGACTGGAACCATACTGGGCCGGACCACGGTCAGGCCACCTTCCCGGAACTGTTCGAAGCCCAGGCGGTGCGCACGCCGCATGCCATCGCGCTCGAAAGCCCGGATGCCCGGCTCAGCTATGCCGAACTGGATGCCCACGCCAACCGGCTGGCGCGTCATCTGCAAAGCTTGGGCGTCGGTCCCGACGTGCTGGTCGGCATTTGCCTGGAGCGCTCGATCGACATGGTGATCGCGGTGCTGGGCGTGCTGAAGGCTGGCGCCGCCTATCTGCCGCTGTCGCCGGAGTACCCGTCGGAACGGCTGGCCTATATGCTCAACGACTCGATGGCACCGGTGCTGCTGACCAACTCGGCACAGGTCGAGCGCCTGCTGCCCTTGCTGCCCTATCGGGGCCGGGTCGTCGAGCTGGACCGGCTCGAACTGGGTGGACTGCCGGACAGCGCGCCGGAACGGGCGCTACGCGCCGAGCATCTGGCCTATGTTATCTATACCTCCGGCTCCACCGGTCAACCCAAGGGCGTGGCGGTCAGCCACGCCGGCCTGGCCGGCCTGGCCGGCAGCCAGGCGAAACGGTTCGCGTTGCAAGGGCCGACGCGGGTGCTGCAATTTGCCTCCCTGAGCTTTGACGCGGCGGTGATGGAAATGCTGATGGCCTTCTGCAGCGGCGGCCGGCTAGTGCTGCCGGCGGCGGGGCCGCTGCTGGGCGAGCAACTGGTGGAGACGCTGAACCGCTATGAAATCAGCCACGCGCTGATATCGCCGTCGGCGCTGAGCACAGCGGATGCGGCGGCGCAGAGCCTGCGAACCCTAGTGGTGGGCGGGGAAGTCTGCCCGGGGGCGACGGTGGCAACCTGGTCGGCAGGACGGCGGATGGTGAACGCCTACGGTCCGACCGAAGCGACCGCCTGCGTGACGATGAGCGAACCGCTGTCCGGCGGCGGCGCGCCGAAGCTGGGCCGTCCGACGCATAACGCGCGGCTGTACGTGCTGGACGGCGCGCTGCAGCTGGCGCCGGTGGGCGTGGCGGGCGAGCTGTACATCGCCGGCGGCGGTCTGGCGCGCGGCTATCTGAACCGGCCGGGGCTGACGGCGGAGCGTTTCGTGGCGAATCCGTACGGGGAGGGCGAGCGGCTGTACCGCAGCGGTGATCTGGCGCGGTGGACGGCGTCGGGGGAACTGGAATACCTAGGCCGAGCGGACCAGCAGTTGAAGGTGCGGGGTTTCCGCATCGAGCCGGGCGAGATCGAGACCGCGTTGCGCCGCCATCCGCAGGTGAGCCAGGCTGTGGTGGTGGCGCGGCTGGGGCAGAGCGGCGACAGCCAGCTGGTGGCCTACGTCGCGGCCCGGGGCGGGGTGGAGGGTTCGGAACTGCGCCGTCAGGCGGCGGAGCAATTGCCGGAGCACATGGTGCCGGCGGTGGTAGTGCTAGAGTCGTTACCGCACTTGCCGAACGGGAAGCTGGACCGCAAGGCGCTGCCAGCGCCGGAGTTTGGCGGCCAGCGGCGGCGCGGACCGCGTAACGCGCAGGAGGAGATGTTGTGCGGGTTGTTCGCGGAGGTGCTGGAGGTGGAGAAAGTCGGCATCGATGACAGTTTCTTCGACCTGGGTGGCCACTCTTTGCTGGCAACGCGGCTGATCAGCCGCATCCGGGCGGCTTTGAATGTGGAATTGTCGATCCGCGACCTGTTCGA
>JAQFVJ010000524.1 GCA_029439525.1 Caballeronia sp. BR6202001591004 | reverse complement strand
GGTGATCCCGCTCGCTTGCGCCGATGCGCAGTTCCAGCCCGTATTCGTCGGCGATGTCGCGAAGGCGATCGTCAACGTGCTCGATCTCAATGCCACCAACCGCATGACATACGAACTCGCGAGGCCGGCCGTTTTATACGCTGGCCGAACTCATGCGCTTTTCAGGCGCGACCATCGGCAAGCATTCGCGCATCATCAAGCTGCCGGACAGTCTTGGCCGACTTCAGGCGATGACCATGGAGATGGCGCCCGGCGAGCCGGTCATTTCGCGCGACAATCTCGATTCGATGAAAACGCCGAACATCGCCACCGGCGCGCTCGCGCCGGAACTGGGCATCGGCGAGCCGGCGAGCATCGAAACCATCGCGCCGCTGTATCTCACGGAGAATTCACCACGTTCCCACTTTAGTGCTTTTTGCGCGACTGCGCATCGTTAGTGGTTTGGAGTGTTATTTATGAAGCTGGTCACTGGTGATAAGAACTTGTGGAAAGAGTGTCTGGCGAAGTCGGGCGGCCCGCTTCTGTTCGGCGAATTCGGCATCGCGGACGCGATGTTCGCGCCGGTCGTGATGCGCTTCCTTTCCTACGCGCCCGAGTTGAGGGAAACGTCACGCGCCTACATGGTGGAGCGCATCTGCGCCTTGCACGCCGTCGCCGAATGGATCGACGACGCGAAGAAGGAAGTCGCGCAATGAACATCTACGCCGTCGGCGGCGCGATCCGCGATGAACTGCTTGGCGTCCCTGTCGTGGGTCGCGATTACGTGGTCGTCGGCGCGACGCCGGAACAGATGGTCGCGCAGGGTTATCGTCCGGTGGGCAAGGATTTTCCGGTGTTCCTGCATCCGCAGACGCACGAGGAATACGCACTCGCGCGCACCGAGCGCAAGACGGCGGCGGGGTATCACGGCTTCCAGTTCTACTATTCGCCGGATGTGACGCTGGAGGAGGATCTCGCGCGCCGCGATCTGACGATCAACGCGATGGCGCGCGAAGTCAATCCGAACGGCGAACTCGTCGGGCCGGTGATCGATCCGTTCGATGGGCGCGGCGATCTCGCGAAAAAGCTGTTTCGCCATGTCGGCGATGCGTTTATCGAAGATCCCGTGCGCATTTTGCGGATTGCGCGCTTTGCGGTGCGTTTCGCGGATTTCGATGTCGCGCCCGACACGGCCGAGTTGATGAAACGCATGGTCGCGGCCGGCGAAGTCGATACGCTGGTGCCCGAGCGTGTGTGGCAGGAAGTGTCGCGCGGATTGATGGAGAAAAAGCCGTCGCGCATGTTCGATGTGCTGCGCGAATGCGACGCGCTTGCGCGGATCATTCCCGAGGTCGAGGCGCTCTGGGGCGTGCCGCAGCGCGCGGACTATCACCCTGAGGTTGATACGGGCGTGCACGTGATGATGGTGCTGGATTACGCGGCGTCGCAGGGATTCGCATTGCCGGTGCGGTTCGCGGCATTTATGCACGATCTGGGCAAAGCGACGACGCCCGAGGATATGTTGCCGCGTCATATCGGGCACGAGGGACGGAGTGTCGATCGGCTCAAGCCGTTGTGCGAGCGCTTGCGTGTGCCGAACGATTGTCGGGATCTGGCGATGCTCGTCGCGCGTGAGCACGGGAATATCCATCGCGTGATGGAGATGGGCGCTGCCGCGCTTGTGCGGCTTTTCGAGCGCTGCGATGCGTTGCGCAAACCTGGGCGGTTTGCTGAAGCCTTGCAGGCTTGTCTTGCGGATGCGCGTGGGCGATTGGGGTTCGAGACGCAGGCTTATCCGCAAGCCGAGCGGTTGCGGGAGGCGCTTGTCGCTGCGCGGTCGGTTGATGCTGGCGCTGTCGCGCGGAAGTTTGCTGCGCAGCCTGCGCGGGTTAAGGATGCTGTGCACGCGGCGCGGGTTTCTGCTGTTCAGGCGGTTTTGCCTTAAGGCTTTTTTGTGGTTGAAGGGGCTGCTGTTTTTGGTTCGTTTATGCAGTAGGCGCCTCCCCGGCGCGGGGGTTACCTTCTTTGCTGGCTGCAAAGAAGTAACCAAAGAAAGTCAGTATGATTTTCCATGAGGCGGAGGCTGGCCTGACGTGG
>JAQFVJ010000523.1 GCA_029439525.1 Caballeronia sp. BR6202001591004 | reverse complement strand
CCGCGCTCGGTCGCGACGAGATGCGCGTTTGCACCGAAAGGCAGCGTCACCAGATTCTCTATGTGACCGAACGGCAGCCCCGTCACGAACGGCACGCCTGACACGCGCTGCATCTGTTCAATGACGGAATCGAGCGAAAAGCCGTTGTCGTATTCCGAGAGACGGATGCCCGAGAATTCGCCCATCACGACCGCCTGCTGACGTCCGAGTACGCCCGCCTGACGCAATTGATAAAGCATGCGCTCGGTGCGGAACGGATGCTCATTCACATCCTCGATGAAGAGAATCCCGCCTTCGACCGGCGGCCAGATACGGCGTGCCGACCAGCGACGCCAAAATGGCGAGATTGCCACCCCACAGCATGCCGCTCGCCGCAACCGGCCGGCGCTGCGGCACGTGGCTCGCGATGCTAAGCGTCGGATGCGAGCTCACCTGCCAGAAGTGATGCATCGTGAAGCTGCTCAGTTCTTCCGCGCCGAAATCGGCGACGAACATCGGGCCGCCGAAGCTCTTGATGCCCGCCTGCGCGAACAGCGCGCACTGGATCGCGGTGAAATCGCTGTGACCGACGAGCGCGATCGGCTGATCCGCGAGCTGCTGCAAACCGCGATAGTCGAGCCCGTGCAACAGCCGCGATGCGCCATAACCGCCGCGCACCGCCAGCACGATATCCGGCAAACGACGCGACGGATCGGCGAGGCGAGGCGAGGCGAGGCGAGGCGATTCAGATCCGGCATCGGTGCCGCCGAAACGCTCGAAACGGTGTCGCGTCGACGTTTTCGACACGATGATCTTCGGCGCGCAAACGCGCCAAAGCCCGCTCCACCGCTGCGGGATCTTGCGGATAAGGAAGGAGGAAGGAGCAACGAGTTCGATGGTGCGTGATTTCACGATGTTTTCAGGCTTGTTCAGTTCGTTTTGGGTTGCGACTGCGCGAGCTGTTCCGCTTCCCGCGCACGACGCGCATCGCGTTCCTCGCGCGCGAGTCGGCGTCGTTCGGCGAAGAAATTCTGCAGCGCCCGGCCGCATTCATCGGTGAGCACGCCGCCCGTGACCGTGGTGTGATGATTGAGCTGCTGGTTCGCGAACATGTCGACCACGCTGCCGCACGCGCCGGTTTTCGGATCCGACGCGCCGAACACGACGCGAGCGATGCGCGCATGCATGATCGCGCCCGCGCACATCAAACAAGGCTCGAGCGTGACAAAAAGCTCGCAGCCGGGCAAGCGGTAGTTTTGGAGCGTTTGCGCGGCGGCGCGCAGCGCAGCCATTTCGGCGTGCGCGGACGGATCGTGGCCGCGTATCGGATGATTGAAGCCGGTGGCGATGACATCGTCGCCGAGCACGATGACCGCGCCGACGGGCACTTCCTCCTTGCGGCGCGCATCTTCGGCGGCGGCTTGCGCCATCGCCATGAAGCGGCGATCGCGCTCGCTGGCGGGGTCAGCAGTAGACGATGGATCAGAAACAGCGCCGCACGGCGAATCGTGCGAGGTCAAGGCTGATTCGACTCCTGGCCGCTGCCGGACTGCGCGCGCCCCGAGAGCCGCTCGGCAATCCGCCGACGATACTCGTGCGGCACGCAGCAACCGCCGCGCAGCCACTCCAGCGCCATGTCGAGCACGAGCATCTTGACCTGGATTCGGCAACGGGCCGCGGGGTCCGTCACCTTGTCGAGCTCGTCCTGCAGACCGCGCAATGCGCGCAACTGCTCGACGGCTGGCGGGACGAAGCCCGCATTCTTGAGAATGCGATTGACGACGCGAACTTCCTCGGGCACGAGGAGATCGTCGTTGAATTCGAGCGGTTTGCCTGCACCCGGCAGATCCTTGAAGTCACCGCGCGAAGCGGCTTCGTTGATCCGCTGTTCGACTAAAGCATCTAGCAATTTCATCGGGGGATGCGACCGGTTCTCGTCCGTGAATGGGATACGGATACGGAAGCGGTCTGACACGATTTCCGTTGGTTAGCCTGAAGTCGAATGGCTGCCGGAATTACGCAAATACTGAAGACATTTGCGCCGTTCGGCTTGTCTCGACACTCTCGACGCGTATTCTAACAGCGGGCTGACAAGAGCTTTACCCAAGCGTCCGGGAGCGCGCCGCAGCACATGGTATACTGTTGATACGCATCGTTTAGACAACAGTTGCCGCCATTTATCCAGCAAATTTGCTTGACACTGCAAAATCTACCGGAGCCTCAAG
>JAQFVJ010000522.1 GCA_029439525.1 Caballeronia sp. BR6202001591004 | reverse complement strand
GACTATATAGAATACAAGCTGCTTGAATCAGTCAATCACAATATTCTGACCTGCTTGTCAGATCACGATCAGCAGTGCTTCTCGAGAAACATCGACTTTTGGGATCGATCGCAAGCGCAACGGATAACAAATTCTTGTACCAGGAGAAAATTCGGAAGTTCCGCGTTTGCGTACTGGGTTGTGGTGGCTTGGGGACGCACATTCTTTTCGACCTCGTCGCACTCGGCGTTCACCATCTGACCATCGTCGACTTCGACAGGATCGAGATACCGAATTTCAATCGACAGATTCTCCTATAGGGAATCCGATATCGGCCAGGAAAAAGTCTCGACCGCCAGGTCACGGCTGCTGGAATTCAACAGCAAATTGAACATTATGGCCCACAACAAGCGCCTGGAATCCGCGAGGGATATTGAGGCGTTGATAAAAGGGCATGACATCGTGATCTGTGTCGCCGACAAGCCGGCGAACAGTGGCTCAACACGGCTTGCGTGGCTCAGTCCATCCCGTTCGTGACGGGAGGACTGGACACCAGAAGGTCAGTCTTCTACTCGGTCATTCCCGGCTCGACCGGATGCATTCACTGCTGGATGCGGACGGCACGAAGTAACAATTCCCTCTTCGAAAAAATATCGGTGGCCAGTAAGCGCGACGACATTACCTATCACGCCCCGGCCCCGGCTTTCGTCACGCTGGTCGCCATGCGCGGCATTCACCACGATGCCCCTCATCGTATCGATTCTGTGGGGATTGTCGATGACATTCCAGTCATGCGTCATCGTAGGCTTCTTCACCTATCGGCAGACTGTCGTCCCTGCTCCCATCCTGGGTTGAACGGTGGGCGTGACACGACTCATTTCTTATCTTGCCATTCCTCCGGCGGGGGTTCTGGCCGGATGGCTGATGGAGCGGTATCAGAGTTCGCTCATGGTGTTTATTTGCGGTGGCATGTTCATCGTGCTGGCATTTGCCGTGAGCGTAGCGCTGCGAATGTTCAATTCGCCAAGTCGCGTATCCGCTGCCTGACCAGAGGAACGATCGAGGCAAGCACTCAGGTAAGCATTGGCACAAGATCCGGATCGCCCTTCTTCATCGCCCGCTGATACGCAGGCCGCGCGCCGATGCGCTGAAGATACGCGAGTATGTTCGGATATGGCGCGAGGTCCAGCGAATAGAACTCGCGCATCGTGGTGAGCGAAAAGACGCTCATGATGTCCGCTGCCGTGAAGTCCTCGCCCGCGAGATAGTCGCTGTGCGCGAGGCGCGCTTCGATCAGCGCGAGCACTTTATCCAGACGTCCTTGTTGCGATACCTGGACCGGATGATCCGGCGCGAAACCGCATCGCCCGACGATCATCGAGCGTCCCATCACCGGTTGCAGATTGCCGTTGGAAAAATGGAACCAGTAGAGATACGACGCGAAATCCGGATGATCCGGCGCGCGCGTACTGCAAGCGTCCCTTTCCATAGCGCGCGAGAATGTATTCGACGATGGCCGCCGACTCGCCCAGCAACATGCCGTCCTCTTCGATGAGCGGCGCCGCGCCCAGCGGATGCATCGCGCGCAGTTCGGGCGGCGACAGTCGCGTGACGGCATCGCGCGTGTATTTCTGCATCTCGTAGGGCACGCCGAGTTCCTCGCATAACCACACTATGCGCTCGGATTGCGAATGTCCGAGATAATGGATTTTGAGCATTGCGTTCTCCCCGCAGGTTACGTCGATACGAAAGCGATGAGCATCGTTCGTACCACAGCGAGGAATTTAAGCGCTTGATTCGAAACAGCATCAGACGACGGTCACCATCTTTTCGCGCTCGTACAGTAACCGTGCGGCGTGACAGATGGGTGAAAACCCGGTGGACGGGCGCGCAACAGACCAATCGTTAAGCTTCGTTTCAATGATTTTTTTCGTGCGGTGGCTTGGGTACACTATCGCTCGGCCGCGCGTTGCCCTTGCATTGCCTCGTATCGGCGGCACGGAAACACACAATAGCTGGTCTCGCGAGGCCGCTCGAAATGGGCGCTGCCGGGCGGAATGCTGAAGTCCGGAGAACGTCTGTCGGACGCCGCGTTGCGCGAGCTCAAGGAAGAGACACGTCTGGCCGGCAAATCGGCGAAATACCTGTTCAAGTTTCGCGGTGGTCAGAAGCATCACCACGTCTTTTTCTGCGATGTATCGAAAAACGCCAAGCCGCGCGCAAGCAACGAGATTTTGCGATGCCGCTGGGTTCACGTCGAGGACATCTCGCGCCTCACGACCAGTGTGCCGACGAAGATCCTCGTGAAGATTCTCGGCAATGATCGGCGGGGGCGCGTGAAGTAGGCGCGCTTCTGTGCGGGCGTCAGATGTTCAGCAGGATACCCGCTTGCCGGGTTCTGGCACGCCTGCATTCACCCCCGCTTACCCCCGCTTGCGCGATGCGCTAGCGATTCACCTGAAACGTAAGATTGAGCTGACGTTCGGTCACGTTCGCGGCACCCAGGCGCGTGACGACTAAGCCCGCTGGCAGCGCGTATGCGCAGAAGCCCCAGCCCAATCCGAACGCTGAGAACTGGATCTCGTCGTTTGCGATTACCGGTTGCGATAAGTTGACGTTCAGTGCGGCCACGGTGGTGGAATTGGTCATTTTTTGCTCCCTAGCGAGAGGAGAGCCGAGATTATCCTATTTTCTTCTACACTATACATCTGTTAATGCGTGGGGGAGCTAACATTTCGTCGTTAAACGCGGTATTCGACTGAGGTTTTTGTTTCTTCTTCCTCTTCTTCGGGCAAAGCGCCTCTGTTTTCTGTTGTTTTATGCAGTAGGCGCCTCCCCGGCGCGGGGGTCACTTTCTTTGCCGCGGCAAAGAAAGTGACCAAAGAAAGCCGCTTTTAACCCCCAGCCCGCCCAAGGGGCTAGTGCAGTGCGTCATTGAATTAACACCATGTCTATGTTTAGACATGGGT
>JAQFVJ010000521.1 GCA_029439525.1 Caballeronia sp. BR6202001591004 | reverse complement strand
TCGATGTTTGGGTCGTAGTCTCTGTCGCCCTGAACGACCCGAGGCTTCGAGAGTGCTCTTCCAGGCTTGCCGCTGATGGGCGGGATAGCCGAGCCGCAACCCGATGATGTCGATGATGAGACCGCACACCGGCTGCATCACAGCATAGCCGATCTGGAACACGCCGACGACATATGAATATTGCTGCGTGGTTATGTTCATGAGCGTCTTGAGTTCGGCCGCCATCACGCCGAGCGCATTGCTCGAGAGGTAATTGACGATGGTGCCGAGACACACGAGCGCGATGATCCACCAGCGCAGGCCCACGATTTTTTTCAACTTCAGTCTCCATGCGATGCCGATGCGCGCGGGAGGCTCGCGTCCCCTCAGCACCGAATGATCGAATTCAAATATTTCGGAGTGCGATGGATGGTCATCGTATCAAGCAGGATTTGGGGATTTATCAGGGTAAACCATGTGGCTTGATGGGGCGCAAAAGGTAAATATCGTAAAACTAAGTTATTTCGGGAGAATGTGGTTTTTTGTGGTGTGGCTGGAAGGCGGAGGGTGTGCATTGGCGAATGCTTTCCTTCGAAACATGAGTTGTTCGTTTTCGAGTAGTGTCGCCGTTTCCAGTTTAGCCATTCGGCTGAATATTCGATGGCGGCGTGACCCGATACGGTAAAGACATCCAAACGCGTTCTGATGCGCGACGGCGGTTTTTTGCTTGCAATTCCGTCATGCAAAAAGAACACTTCGTCGCTCGCGATTTTTTTAGCTTTTTTTCGTGTATCCAATTGGGATACGATGCTATGGTTATTTTCACACGCTCTATCGAATTCGATCTTTGGTTTAGGAAACTGCGCGACATGCGGGCGAGAGAGCGCATAGCGACACGCATCGTCACTGCTCAAATGGGAAATTTCGGCGATTGCATGCCGGTCGGCGAAGGTGTCAGTGAAATGCGAATCGATGTGGGAGCAAGCTATCATGTGTATTTCACGCGCCGGGAGGAAGTCGTCTATTTGTTGCTGATTGGCGGCGACAAGTCGTCTCAATAGCGGGACATCAAGCGCTCCATTCAAATCAAATGGCGCGTGATTTGAAGGTGGGCATGCTATGACGGAATACAAAATTTTTGACGTTGCAGATTATCTCGACAGTGAAGAGATGATTGGCCGGATTTCTTGCCGCGGCGGTGGAAAATCTCAATCCCGAAGTTCTTCTCTACGCGATCGGCGCAGTAGCCCGGGCGCGTGGCATAGCGAAAGTCGCGGCCGAGTCCGGAATCGGCCGCGAGAGTCTTTACAATGCATTCGCCCCTGGCGCACATCCGCGTTTCGAGACGATACAACGGGTGTTAGGGTCACTCGGCGTACGGATGATGTTCATCCCGATCGACTCGAACAAGCATTAGGATAACGTGCTAACATCCTTTGCGCGTTCGACGATTTCTTTGTGCAGCCAGCCGCTGTCACGCGCCCGCTTTCCCCCGGCCACAAAGTAAGCCGTCTGCACCTGCGCCAGCGCTTCATGCCTGCGAATACGATCCGCGATCTTTTCCGCAAGCATGATGGTCGGCGCGTTGAGATTGCCTGTCGTGATCTGCGGCATGATCGACGCATCCACCACGCGCAGTCCCTGCATGCCGTGCACGCGGCCTTCGCCATCGACCACCGCCATATCGTCGATGCCCATTTTGTACGAACACGACGGGTGATACGCCGTCGCAGCCTTCGCGCGCACGAACGCATCGATCTCGGCGTCGGTCTGCATGCCTTCGCCCGGATTCAGCTCGCGTCCGCGATAACGCGCCAGCGCCGGCTGCCGCATGATCTCACGCGTGATGCGAATCGCGTCGCGGAATTCGCGCCAGTCGAGCGGATCGGCCATGTAGTTGAACAAAATCGACGGATGCTCCTTCGGATCGCGCGACTTGAGCTTCACGCGCCCGCGGCTCGGTGAGCGCATCGAGCAGACGTCCGCCTCAAAGCCGTGCATCTTGATGGCGTTCGAGCCGTTGTAGTTGATCGCGACCGGCAGAAAGTGATCTGGATGTTCGGCCAGAGATCGTCGTCGCGCGTGCGGATGAAACCGCCCGCCTCGAACTGGTTGCTCGCGCCGATGCCCGTGCCGTTCAGCATCCATTCGAGTCCGACGGCCGGCTGATTCCACCAGTGCAACGTGGGATACAGCGACACTGGCTCCTTGTATTCGTAACTGCATGTACATCTCGAGATGGTCCTGGAGATTTTCGCCGACACCCGGCAGATCGTGCACGACCGGAATCTCCAGTTCCCTGAGCCAGCTCGCGCGTCCGACGCCCGAGCGCTGCAGCAGTTGCGGCGATGCGATCGCGCCGCTGCACACGAGCACTTCGCGCCGCACATGCGCGCTCACACGCTCGCCACGATGCAGATATGCGACGCCGATCGCGTGCTTGCCCGAAAACAGCACGCGATCCGTCACCGCGTGCGTGACGATGGTCAGATTCTCGCGGTGCTTCGCGCGATCCAGATAACCGCGCGCCGTGCTCGCGCGCCGTCCCTTCGCGGTGACGGTGCGATCCATCAACCCGAAGCCTTCCTGCTGATAACCGTTGAGGTCTTCCGTGCGCGGGTAACCGGCCTGCACGCCGGCTTCGACCATCGCCGCGAACAGTGGATTGTTGCCGGGCTTGCTGGTCGTCCCGTGCACACGGGACCATCGCCGCCGTGATACGCGTTTGGCCCGATATCGCGCGTCTCCGCCTTGCGGAAATACGGCAGGCAGTTGTCGAGATAGCTCCAGTTCTCGAGGCCGGGCATCGACGCCCAGTTGTCGTAATCAAGCGCATTTCCGCGGATATAGCGCATGCCGTTGATGAGCGACGATCCGCCCAGCCCCTTGCCGCGTCCGCATTCCATACAGCGATTGTTCATATGCGGCTCGGGTTCGGTTTCGTATGCCCAAATTGTAGCGCCGTCCTTGCAGCGAATACGCGAGCACTGCCGGCATCTGGGTGCGGAAGTCGAAGCGATAGTCCGGACCGCCCGCTTCG
>JAQFVJ010000520.1 GCA_029439525.1 Caballeronia sp. BR6202001591004 | reverse complement strand
GCTTTTGCAAGGCGATGTCGGCAGCGGTAAGACCATCGTCGCGGTGCTGGCGGCGGCGCAGGCCATCGGCGTCGGCTATCAGGCCGCGCTGATGGCGCCGACCGAAATTCTCGCGGAGCAGCACGCGCGCAAGCTGCGCTGCTGGCTCGAACCGCTGGGCGTGAGCGTCGCGTGGCTCGCCGGCAGTCTGAAGGTGAAGAAAAACCGCTCCGCGATCGAAGCAGCGGCGCTCGGCACGGCGAAGCTCATCATCGGCACGCACGCGATCATTCAGGACGCGGTGGAGTTCGCGCGGCTCGGCCTCGTGATCGTCGATGAACAACATCGATTCGGCGTCGCGCAGCGGCTGGCGCTGCGCGCGAAGGCGCTCAATGCGACGGACGGAAAGACCGACTTCCAGCCACATCAACTGATGATGTCCGCCACGCCGATCCCGCGCACGCTCGCGATGACGTATTACGCCGACCTCGACGTGTCCACCATCGACGAACTGCCGCCCGGCCGCACGCCGATCCTGACCAAGGTCGTATCCGACGGACGCCGCGACGAGATCATCAGGCGCGTGCGCGAGGCGGCGCTCACTGGCCGTCAGGTGTATTGGGTGTGTCCGCTGATCGAGGAAAGCGAAACGCTGCAACTGCAAACCGCCGTCGAAACCTACGAAACGCTGGTGGCCGCGCTGCCGGACCTGCGCGTCGGTCTGGTTCACGGACGACTCGCGCCGGCCAAAAAGGCCGCCGTGATGGACGCGTTCTCGCGCAACGAAGTGCAGTTACTCGTCGCGACGACGGTGATCGAAGTGGGCGTCGACGTGCCGAACGCCTCGCTGATGGTGATCGAGCACGCGGAACGCTTCGGCCTCGCGCAGTTGCATCAATTGCGCGGACGCGTGGGGCGCGGCAGCGCGGCTTCCGTATGCGTGCTGATGTATGCGAATCCGCTGTCGCAGACCGCGCGCGCGCGTCTCTCGACGATGCGCGAAACTACTGACGGCTTCGAAATCGCGCGCCGCGATCTCGAAATCCGCGGTCCGGGCGAATTTCTGGGCGCGCGCCAGTCGGGCGAGGCGATGCTGCGTTTCGCGAGCCTCGAAAACGACGGCTGGCTAATCGATCGCGCGCGCGAAGCCTCCGACGCAATGCTCAAATCCTTCCCCGATGCCGTCACGCGTCATCTGATGCGCTGGCTGGGCGCACGCGCGCATTATTTGAAGGCCTGAGCGGTGAACCTCGGGCCGCGCATCTCAGTCCCTATATTTAGCGTGGCGGCAAAAGTTGTCGAACGACCGTTGGCGGGTGTATAACTCAAACCTATTGAATCAATGTATTCCATTGGCCTCCAATGACGCTTACTGAACTGAAGTACATTGTAGCGGTCGCCCGCGAGCGGCATTTCGGGCGCGCCGCCGAAGCGTGCTTCGTCAGCCAGCCGACGCTCTCGGTAGCAATCAAGAAGCTAGAAGACGAACTCAACGTGCAGATCTTCGAGCGCGGCATGAGCGAAGTCAGCGTGACGCCGATCGGCGAGCAGATCGTGACGCAGGCGCAGCGCGTACTCGAACAAACACTCGCCATCAAGGAAATCGCCAAGCAGGGCAAGGATCCGCTGGTCGGTCCCTTGCGCCTGGGCATCATCTACACGATCGGACCGTATCTGCTGCCGACGCTCGTCAAGCAGATGATCAAATCGATCCCGCGGATGCCGCTGATGCTCCAGGAGAACTACACGCTCAAGCTGATCGAACTGCTCAAGCAGGGCGAAATCGACGTCGCGATCATGGCGCTGCCGTTCCCCGAAACCGGGCTGATGGTGCACGCGCTGTACGACGAACCGTTCGTCGTCGCGATGCCGTCCGGTCATGCGTGGGAAAACCGCCCGAAGATCGATCCGGACGATCTGAAGCAAGAAACCATGCTGCTGCTTGGTAGCGGACATTGCTTCCGCGATCACGTGTTGGGCGTGTGTCCGGAACTGATGCGCTTCTCACAGAACGCGAATGGCATCCAGAAGACCTTCGAAGGTTCGTCGCTGGAGACGATCCGGCATATGGTCGCGAGCGGCGTGGGCATTACGGTGCTGCCGCGCATGTCGGTGACCGAAGTGAAGCCGCACGCGGCGGGTATCGATTCAGGGCTGCTCAGCTACGTGCCGTTCGACGATCCGGTGCCCGACCGGCGCGTGGTGCTGGCGTGGCGTAAGAGCTTCACGCGGATGCCGGCCATCGACGTCATTTGCGATGCCATCGCCAACTGCAAATTACCCGGCGTGAAGAAGCTGGATATGCCCGTTGCGGTGAATTAATCGGTCTTCGTCTTCTTTTAAGAATTCCGGGCACCGCATCTCGAACGAGGTGCGGCGTTTTTTTCTTGTGCGCCCAACATGGACGCAATCTTGTAGGTGCAAGTTCTACCATGAGTTGAACAGAGCGATGATGCGAAGCGCAACTGCGAGAGGGTGACCAAAAT
>JAQFVJ010000519.1 GCA_029439525.1 Caballeronia sp. BR6202001591004 | reverse complement strand
GCCGGTGTGATCGGACTGATCCGTGCATATCTGACGGGATCATGGGCGATGGCGTGTGGTGCTGGAACGGATGGAGGGTACGCCGCAAGACGGGCCACTCTCTCACCGCTACTGGCGAACGTGCTGCTCGATGAAGTGGATAAGGAACTGGAGCGACGAGGCCATTGTTTCGTGCGCTAGTTTCGTGCGCTACGCCGAGGATGCGAACGTTATCCGTTCGCAGCGTTCGCAGTCGCCGGGCGGGCGAGCGGGTGATGGCGTTGTTGCAGCGGTTGGTACGGCAGAGACACTGCGTCTGAAGATCAATGGGCGTAAAAGCGCGGTGGCCAGCGTATTCTCGGGCGCAAGTTCCTGGGCTACAGCTTCTGGGGAGCGCCAGGGGGG
>JAQFVJ010000518.1 GCA_029439525.1 Caballeronia sp. BR6202001591004 | reverse complement strand
ATTCAGCGTGATGTGATCGCGCGTGGCATCTTTTCACTTCAGTAAAAGACTTCGATCGCAAGCTCATGCACGACATTCGCGAGCACAACAAAAATCTGAAGCCGATCAAGTGGAAGTATGACGATCCTTCGCCTCGGATCCACCCGGTGCCAAATCAATCACGCAGTCGACTAGTGGCCGCACTTGAATTAACTTTGCAGATGGTCGCAATAGAACTGTCGCCGACGCTTAACACACATTGGCTACCTGACGATTTCGTCCTTCTGCAGCATCCAATCCGAAGTGGTGACAATCATCCTTCCGGCATTGCCGGCGCTGTGCGCCGCCGG
>JAQFVJ010000517.1 GCA_029439525.1 Caballeronia sp. BR6202001591004 | reverse complement strand
CCGCCAGCACGTAGTCGAGATGTCGCTCGCTCAGAACGGCGGCGCGCACGGTGCGCGCGTTGAGTCAGGCCGATGACGAGAATCACCGTCGTGTTGCTCGCGCCGACCGCCGCGAGCACCAGCAGCGCGACGATCACGGGCGGCAGCGCGAGCATCGCATCGATCACGCCATCCACCCAGCCGTCGAAATAGCCGACCACGAGGCCGATCGCCGTGCCCGCTGCGGTACCGAGCAAAGTCGCGAGGCGCGATGGTGAGAATGTCGCGCAAGCCGACGATCACGCGCGCGAACACATCACGGCCGAGCTCTGATCGGTGCCGAACCACCAGTTGTCGGCGG
>JAQFVJ010000516.1 GCA_029439525.1 Caballeronia sp. BR6202001591004 | reverse complement strand
CTTGATTGCCATTTGCAGCGTTTGGTCCGCGGAGCCTGCCCAGTGACGGCAAATAAGCGCCTGGTTGACTTCTGCGCGGGGTGTTACCCGCAGTTGAATCTTCCTGATCGGCTTCCGATTAGTGTTAGCGGTGTTAGCGGTGTTAGACCGATTTGTTGCTGCGCTTCCCGCAATCCGAAGTAAGAGGCCAATCGGCATAGGGGACAGTCAACGCTGACTGTGCCCCTGTCACACCACCCGGCGCGGGTCCGCACCGGGCGGTTCAGGAAGTTGAGGTCATGAGAGCCGGGGCAGACCTAGCCGATCGAACCATGCGATATGGTGTGAACACACGGTTCAGGGGCTGGGCGTCGCTGTTGCATCACCAGCGACGGCTGTTGGCCGCCACCTGCTGC
>JAQFVJ010000515.1 GCA_029439525.1 Caballeronia sp. BR6202001591004 | reverse complement strand
GATAAGTGCCCAAAGTTCGTCGAGTATAGGGTTAGCCATGTCCCTTTCGTCGTCGAAACAATGAGCAGGTTAAGAGCCTTCATCGAAGATTATAACGGCCTTTTTTTCATTTTGGGCCCTTTTCTTCATTTTGTTAAGGGTTCTTACGACACTCAGCTATGCGCGGATGTGCCGAGCCTATCCAGTATCGGGCTCCTCTTATACCTACGTGAGTAGAGCCATTGACTCCCAACTCGGCTTGCTGACCGGCTGGTCTATTCTCCTTGATTACCTCTTCCTTCCAATGGCGATTTGGTTCATCGGCGCCGCATATCTCCACAATGTCCGGCCATCGATTCCACAATGGGCTTGGTTGATTGCCTTCATTGCGGCACTTCGGTAATCAACATCACCGGTCTCAAATTTGCTTCCAAGCTTAATGTCATACTGCTGCTTTTCCAGCTCTGCGTCATGGTTGCGTTTGCTGTCCTCTGCGCACATTACACCCTAGTCGACTGCGTGATTAATTTGGCACCGGGTGGATCCGAGGCGAAGGATCGTCATACTTCCACTTGATCGGCTTCGGATTTTTGTTGTGCTCGCGGATGTCGTGCATGAGCTTGCGATCGAAGTCTTT
>JAQFVJ010000514.1 GCA_029439525.1 Caballeronia sp. BR6202001591004 | reverse complement strand
TCGAAGCTCTGCAGCAGCGCGAGCGCCGCGCTCAGTTCGTCGACTTCGACTTCGAGTTCCTCGGGCAGATCCGCGCTGATTGCATCGAGTGACGACGTGAGATAGCCGTCCTCGTCCAGCGATTCGATCAGAAAGATCACCAGCGCGCGGTCGCGCTGATGCGCGGACGTCATGCGCAATTGCGCGGTCAGATGATCGCGCAGCTTGGTGGTCGATTCGTGGATTTGCAGCGGCGGGAAATCGTCGTCGGACGCGGTGCTCGAGCGGCCATAGTCCTCCAGATTCCAGGAACTGGAATCCGTGCCGTTGTCCGAGCCCAGACCGTTGTACTCGTCGACACTCTGTGGCTCGCTGCTCTCCGCGTGATCCGAATCGGACGAGCTCGATGATGAGCCGTTGCTCATCATCGGTTCGGGTGGCGTGCTCGGCGCGCCAGGGGAAGCGATCAGCGAGCCGTCGGCGGCGACGCGCAGCGGGCTCGAGATCCAGTCGTCGTTCTCGAGCAGCGGGTTCTGCGACACAGCCATCGCCACTTCCTGCTGCAGTTCGAGCGTCGACAACTGCAGCAGCCGGATGGACTGCTGCAGTTGCGGGGTCAACGCAAGATGCTGCGATAGGCGGAGTTGGAGGCTGGCTTTCATGGCAAATTGTTATTCATTGTAGAGAGTTTGCCACGTGCGCGAAACCTTGTGGCGCCTCCAATCGGCATAGGGGCCGTTAACGCTGACTGTGCCCCCTGCCACACCACCCGGCATGCGGGTCCGCACCGGGCGGTTCAGGAAGTTGAGGTCATGAGAGCCGG
>JAQFVJ010000513.1 GCA_029439525.1 Caballeronia sp. BR6202001591004 | reverse complement strand
GTGACACCACGAGCGGCGGCCGCGCGCGGCTGACTGCTGTGCTGGCGCGGCTGAAGCCCGCGATCGTGGTCGTCGAGCTCGGCGCGAACGATGCGCTGCGCGGCGTGCCGCTCACGACGACGGAGACGAATTTGCGCGGCATCATCGATGCGTCGCAGACCGCGCACGCGAAGGTTTTACTCATCGGCATCTACGTTCCGCCTAATTACGCGCCCGGACTATACGCAAAAGTTCCACGCGGTCTATGAGCGCATCGCGAAAGAGAAAAACGTGCCGCTGGTGCCTTTTCTGCTGGCCGGTTTCGAAAACAAGCCATCGATGTTCCAGGCAGATCAGATTCACCCGACGGTGCAGGCCCAGCCATTGCTATTTGATAACGTCTGGCCAACTTTGAAACCCTTGCTGGGTGCCGCTGGGCCATCTTCGGGGTCGTGTTCGACCTCGCAGTGACCGAGACGCCGCCGCTACAGCATCTGACAGATCTACGCGGAACACGGCCACGATTCAGTTATCTGAGTTTTCGCGTGACTCTTATAATCCCGCTCGCATATGACCATTGCGGACCATTGCGATCTCCGCCTGTGCCGCGCAACCGCCCGCCGGTGTCCAGCAAGTCGGCACGAGCACGAAGGCGCCGAAGGCTGTCGCCTCAGTGTGTCGCTCACGCGTGGGCAGACAAGTCGCAGCAACAGGCGGTGTCGCAAGACGTGTTGGCCAACGACGGCCCCGTCGACGTATTCGTGCCCGGCCAGCAGCCGTCCAACGGTGCCGCTGGGGTGATCCGTCCGGCCGTGCAAAGTCCGGGTTCGTGGGTCGGCTGCCGGCCGCGCATCGGGCGCGGCCGGCAGCCAGGCGGCCGGCAATATTC
>JAQFVJ010000512.1 GCA_029439525.1 Caballeronia sp. BR6202001591004 | reverse complement strand
TGCATCCATGATCCTGACCTGCATCGCGCGTTCGCCAGGAAACTCCTTCCCCTTACCGATCCCGCGACGGAGCTTACCGTCTCACCTCGAATAGCGCCAGATACCGCTCCTCACATTCTGCGTGCGACGTAACAGCTAAAACTAAGATTATCGGCCAAATGATCGTGCACGACGATCAGTTTGTGCGTCCCGAGCAAGACGCCGGACCACTTATACTTGCGAAAGGCGGGTTGGCGCTGAGTAAGCCGTGAGAACTCCTCATAAGCGTGCCCTCTGACCCGCAGCTCACCCGATAAGTACGGTTCGTGTCACGCGTCAGCACCGCGTCTATCCCCAAAATGTCTGTCGTTGGCGATTGAGAGCGCTTCGGCTTCGTCGCGAACAATCGTGCTGGTGATTACCAGCACGAAGAGCACTATCCGACAAATGTGCGCACGGTTTTCTTCTTCAGCGCATCGGCTCAACATGCCCGCGTCGGGCGGATCTCCGTCTCGCCGGCTCGTGTCACCAGGCGCAAGCACCGCGCGTCTTCTACGCGCGCAATCGTCAAGCAGCCGAAGATCTCGTCCTCCGGTAGTCTTGTTGTTGGATTCTCAATCAGGAGGCTTGATGTTCTCGGCGCCGTGATGCAGAGATTTGCTGTCTAATTGTGAAGTCAACGCCATCTGACACTAAGAACTCTTAACAAAATGAAGAAAAGGGCCGTTATAACTCTCGATGAATGCTGTTAATCTGCTCATTGTTTCGACGACGAAAGGGACATGGCTAACCCTATACTCGACG
>JAQFVJ010000511.1 GCA_029439525.1 Caballeronia sp. BR6202001591004 | reverse complement strand
CCGCCACTTTGAAGCCTTACGAACGCGCCGCGAAGATCTTCGAACAGATGTCGACATCGGAGCAGTTCACCGAGTTTCTGGAGCTGCCGCTCTTACGAGGAAATCTGAGGCTTCATGCTCCATGAGAAAAACGGCCTGCAGGCCGTTTTTTCGTTGCGCTCGTGTCATGGACGATGCACGCTGTATGCTACATTCCGCATCGTCTTTCAAATGATTCAACCGTGGAGCGCACCCAGCGTGCGAACGACAGCATGAGCAATATCGAGCTCGATATCGAATGGACCGAAGCAGCCTCGCGCAAGATCGAAAAAATGATGCCGTGCGGCGCCAACAAGGATGCGTATCTGGCGCTGCCGCCGATCGAATGCCTGCCGATGGAAGGCGATGTCCTCTTCCTCGGCCCGTCGGGCAAGCAGCAGCCGTTTATCGTCGCGGAGCGTCAGTATCACCATGACGGCGACACCGACTGGACCATCATCCTAATCCTCGACATCCCGCACGAGACGCACTGACGCGTTTTCGGCGCATCAGAGCAGCTTGCTCGCGACGCGCACTTTGCCATGTTCGCATAGTTCCGGCGACCTGGCACGAAACGTCTGGATATGCGCCGACTTCCCGTGCGCATCGAGCGCTTCCTTGCTTTCCCAGCGCTCGACGAAGAGAAGCGGCGCGTCTCTTCGATATCGCGATACAGATCGTACTGAAGCGCGCGCCACGCTCCTTGCGCGTCGGCGCGACATGGCCTCCAGCACTTGCCTCAGTTCCTCTTCCTTGCCTGGCTTGGCAACGAAAATGGCGACGACGGCGACTTCGGACATGAGCTTCTTCTCGTGGTCGGTACAGGTGGAAAGCGCACAGCATACCGTGCGCTGCGCTTCCTGCCGGGCCGAATCCTTTTGATTCGCACAATCGGCATAGGGGACAGTCAACGCTGACTGTGCCCCTACCACACCACCCGGCATGCGGGTCCGCACCGGGCGGTTCAGGAAGTTGAGGTCATGAGAG
>JAQFVJ010000510.1 GCA_029439525.1 Caballeronia sp. BR6202001591004 | reverse complement strand
CCGATTCCGCTGCATTCAAGACAGGACATTCCCACCCGACGATCCGGCTCGGCTTCGCGCAGACCGTGCGTCAGGCGTGGTGCATGACTGCGCGTGACTGGCGCGCCGGCGAGCTGACGATGCTGCTGCTCGCGCTGGTGTTCGCGGTGGCGGCGCTGGCGCGCGTCGGTTTTCTCGCGGATCGCATGCGTCAGGGGCTGGCGCGCGACGGCCGCCAGATGATCGCCGCCGATTTCGTCGTGCGCGCAGACCATCCCGTGGATCCGATGTTTCCCGGTGAAGCGAAATCGCTCGGACTGGAAACCGCCGGCACGACGATCTTCCCCAGCATGGTCAGTTCGACCGCCGCACAGCCACTGTCGCGCCTCGCCGTCATCAAGGGCGTCACGGCGGACTATCTGCTGCGCGGCGCATTGCGCATCGCGAAGGCGCCGAATGCACCCGATGCGCCCGCGCCCGGCATTCCGGCGCCCGGCCACCGTGTGGGTCGATCCGGCCTTGCTCGACGCGCTCAAAACGCAGGTCGGCGGCACGGTCAAGGTCGGCACGCGGACCTTCACGGTGGCGGCCGTCATCACGCGCGAGCTGGATCGCGGCTTTTCGTTCGTCAGCTTTTCGCCGCGTCTGATGATGCGCGCCGATGAAATCGCCGGGACCGGGCTGATCGGCTACGGCAGTCGCGTGACGTATCGTCTGCTCGTCGCGGGGCCGGACGCTAAAGTCGATGAGTTCGCCAGATTCGCGCGCGAGAAAACGGATGGCGGCAAGCTGCGCGGCGTCGCGCTCGAATCGCTGTCGGACGGCCAGCAGCCGCAGGTGCGCCAGACGATTGATCGCGCGAGCCACTTTCTGACGCTCGTTTCGCTGCTGATGGCGCTGCTGGCGGCGGTCGCCATCGCGATGGCGGCACATCGCTTCGCACGGCGACATCTCGACGGGTGGGCGCAGCTGCGCTGTCTCGGC
>JAQFVJ010000509.1 GCA_029439525.1 Caballeronia sp. BR6202001591004 | reverse complement strand
GCCACGAAGTACACGCCGCCGGCCTCCATCGGCGCGCTATTGCGCGAATGGCGTCAGAAACGGCGCATGAGCCAGCTCGATCTCGCGGGCGAGGCGGAGGTGTCCACGCGGCATCTGAGTTTCGTGGAATCGGGACGCTCGCTGCCGAGCCGCGACATACCATACTGATGCGTCTGGCCGAACGGCTCGATGTGCCACTGCGCGAGCGCAATACACTGCTGATCGCAGCGGGCTATGCGCCGCTGTATCGCGAACGCGCGCTCGCCGATCCGCAACTCGCGGCGGCGCGGCGCACGGTCGAACTCGCGCTGAAGGGGCACGAACCTTATCCGTCGCTGCGGGAAGCGCCGGTGAACATGCTGCGCCTGTCGATGCATCCGCGCGGGCTGGCTTCGCTCATCGACAACTGGTACGAGTGGCGCGCGCATCTGCTCGCGCGGTTGCGCCAGCAGATCGACGTGTCGGGCGCCGAGCTCATCGCACTTCTGGCGGAACTGGAGGCGTATCCCGCGCCCGCCCGAAACAACGCTCCCGGCGACACGGACGCCGTCGTCGTGCCGCTGCATTTGCGCACGCCGCAAGGTGTATTGTCTTTCTTCAGCACGACGACCGTGTTCGGTACGCCGGTGGATATCACGCTGTCCGAGTTGGCAATCGAAGCACTGTTTCCCGCCGATGATGCTACGGCCGACGCACTGCGCGCGGCTGCCATCGCGCGCCGCGAGTAATGCAAGTTGCTTTCTGGACAGTCGCCTTACAGAATTGAACCTAGTCGACAGGCGGGAATCAATTCAAAGCAGGGTGCCGTGCAAGATCGGACTATCCAGCTTTTGTCCAACCAACGCGGAAGGCAGCGATCATTCTGCGCGAGCATCGCGGAGGGCGGCGGTCCGCAGCGGGTCATCATCAGCCGGGCGGATTCGGCTGAGTCGCTGGTGATCGTGGAAGTGAGCGGCATCATCGGCGCGATCAAGGCCGAGGTGGAAGCGCCGGATTCGTTCGTCGCGGATGCCGTTCCAAGGCGCAGCAGGAAGCGCTCATCGAACGCGCGCTCGAAACGGGAACGGTGCGACGACCAGTCTGTAAGCGTCGTCTGTTAGGACGCCAGATGCGGCGGCACGCGCCATCGCACAAAAGAAAAGCCCGGCCTCGCGCCGGGCTTTTCTTTTGTGCGCCCAGCATGGACGCAATCTTGTAGGTGCAAGTTCTACCATGAGTTGAACAGAGCGAATGAAGCGAAGCGCAACTGCGAGAGGG
>JAQFVJ010000508.1 GCA_029439525.1 Caballeronia sp. BR6202001591004 | reverse complement strand
CGGATTGGGTAAAACCCGTTGGGGCGTGGAGCGAACCATTTCGTGGCGTCACAACTTTCGCCAACTACGCATCTGCTTCGAACGGCTCGCCTTCATCCACGTAGCCTTCATGAAAATCGCTTGCTGCATCATATGCTGGCGACAATTGCGAACGTTATTTCGTTAAGGATTATTAATTATATATCTCGGGGCCTGTCGGACATCGATGGACGCGAAGCCGAAATCGTGATCTTGCTGGATCGCGTTCCAGGCCAACTGGCAAATCTGGTCGATGCATCACGCTTCGCACTGTATTGCACGCCAGTCATCAACTTGTTCGAGAAGCATACCGAACGAGTCAGTCTCACGCCAGGCGATACGGAATGCCATGTGGTGCCGGCGCGTCTTACGCTGCTCGACTACGAGGCGTATTCGGTGCAGATTGTGTACGGGCAGGCTGGTTTGGAATCCGAGGAACTGACTTTCAGGCCTCTTTATCAGACGCTCAACAACGACGAGGGTAACTACGGCCGTTACTTCTCGACGCGCCGGGAACGCCCTCGGATTCCACGCGCCGCTACGGGACACGTACGCCGTATGTCGGCACGGAGGTATTCCTGTCGCTGGTGAATCAGAAGGAGGCGCGTTATCCCGAAAGCATTCGCTATGTATCGGTCGATGCGCTGGTGACGAATCGCGATTTCGTGACGCTGGTACCTCGCAACGGCGAGGATGATCTGGATGCAGGGGAGTCGTCGGGGCCGATCGCGAGCATCGGATTGATCCGCGCGCCGAGCGCACCGCGTCTACCATATGCCGATCGGGAGATGGCGTGGCGATTGATCAGGCAACTCAACTTGAACTATCTGGCGCTAGAAGATCTGGATCATCGTCCCGGCGGGCAGGCGCTGCGCGATCTGCTGCGTCTGTACGTGATGGACGACGACAGCGAATTCCAGTGTCAGATCGAAGGACTCATCGGCGTGAAGACGTGCCCGATGACTCGCAAGCTTCCCGGTAAGGGACCCATGACCTTCGGGCGCGACATCGAATGCATGTTGACCATCGACGAGAGTGGTTTCTCGGGCACGAGCCCTTATCTGTTCGGGCTTATTCTCAAGCACTGGCTTGCACGTCATGTGTCCATCAACAGTTTCACACAAACCAAGCTTTATTCGATGCAGCGCGGTCTGATCCACACTTGGCCGGTGCGCACCGGCACGCGCGGGACGATGTGATGAAGAGCGTGACGCTTCCCGATCTGATCAGCGACAACATACTGCGTCTGAAATGCTCGCGATGCTAGAGGCCGAGCCGTGGCGTCACGGGTTTCTGCCGCTGATGCGCAGGATCGCCGCACATCCCGGTCTCAATGCAATCGGCACTGCGCGGCGTCCAGGCGCGGCGAACCCTTCCGTCTCGGGCAGAAGCCGACGCTCGTCTTCGCGCCGCGCGATATCGCGAGCGTCGAGTGCTCTGGCGATCATCTGCGAATCAGTTT
>JAQFVJ010000507.1 GCA_029439525.1 Caballeronia sp. BR6202001591004 | reverse complement strand
AGAAAGCTCACCTTTTCATAGAAATTCGCCGCACCGCAACACATTCAATCCGGAATTCGCATCATGCGTTGCCTGCATGCATCTGATTCATCCTCGGCATGAACATCGGTCGTTTGTCATTCGGGCGAATCGGCGCGAGCATAAAGATAACGAAGCTCGCAGCGAATTCAACGCAGAAGCAGCGCGAGCCGCCTCCCCGACAAACATTGGAGACAAAGCCATGAGCAACGTACTGGAAAAACCGGAATCGAAGTCGATCGTCCAGGAAGGCAAGGTGTCGATCTATCAACCGACGCAGGAAGGCCTAATCTCCCCCGAATTGCCCCAGTTCAAGAACCACGCCGAGCACCGCCAGTATCTGAGAACATCTGGTCGGTGCGTGCCGCGCGTTCGCGCTGAAAGGCTTCGATTACGGCGTCGCGGGCCACCTCACCGTGCGCGACCCCGAGCATCTCGGCCTGTACTGGACCAATCCGATGGCGATCCACTTCAATCAGGTCAAGGTCTCAAACCTGATCTGCGCGGATCACGAAGGCAACGTCGTCGAAGGCAAGCACGCGATCAACCGCGCGAGCTTCGTGCTGCGCAGTTCATGAGCAGCATCAGGCACATCGTCGCGATGTGCCACGCGCACACGGTGTACGGCACCGCATTCGCCTCGCTTGGCAAGCCACTGGAGCCGATTTCTCAGGATGCGTGCGCGTTCTTCGAGGATCACGTCGTGATCGGCGATGAAGCTGGCAAGGTCGCCGTCGAAGTCAAAGACGGCAACAAGGTCGCGAACGCCTTCAAGGACGTCAAAGCGGCGATCCATCAAAACCATGGCCTGTTGACCGCGAGCCGTCAAAGCATCGATTCCACCGCGTTCTGGTTCATCGCGCTGGAGCGTTGCTGCCAGCAACAGTTGATGATCGAGCAGACCGGCATCACGCCGAAGATGGTCACCGAAGAGCGCGCGCTACAGCCGCGAGCACGTTGGTAGCGACTCATCGGCTGGCTGCACTTCCAGACCATCTGGAATGATCTGGTCGCCACGCAGCCGGACATGTTCGACTGAGCACGACTTAAGCGCAGGAGAACGACGCGCTCAGATGGCGTTGAGCATCGCGAGCGCGGTTTCCTGCAAGGGCTGTAACACACGAGCGAGCGCTGCCTCGCTCGTTTCCTTTCCGATCGGCATGTTCGCGGACAATGCCGCCACCACTTCGCCGTGCCGGTTCTTCATCGGTACCGCGACGCCCCGCACGCCTATCTGCAACTGCTGCTCGATCTCGACGTAACCATCGACGCGCGCCGCCCGGATCTTCTCGTACAACACGTTCTTGTTGATGATCGTGAGCGACGTGAACGCGGCTTGAACTCGGTCGCGTCGAGCCACTGGCGCACCGACGCCTCGTCCTTGTACGCCAACATCGCGATGCCTCTCGACATCAGCGGGGACGGCACGCGCGCGCAGCACGAAGCCCGGTGACATGACGCACGTGG
>JAQFVJ010000506.1 GCA_029439525.1 Caballeronia sp. BR6202001591004 | reverse complement strand
CTTGAGATGTCGCGATCATCGACCCACGGCGCGACATTCTCCAGCTTGTAGGTATAGGTGACGTCCGAGCGATGCGCGGTCCGGATCCGGCTCGGTCCATCCGATGACCTTATCGAACTTCACGTGCGCAGCACAGCATCGACACACGGGCATCGCCGGTGGCGTTGGGATCGCTTGCCGGGCGCGACGTTTCCACCGCGTACTTTTGCCCTTTGTCCGTCAGGTTGTAGGCGACGCCGTTCTGCTTGGGCATTGGCGTTGGCAGGCGTCGGCGCCGCTCGCGCGATGAGTCCCGCTTTTTCGGCCAATTGCACGCGCAGCGCGGCGGCGGAGTATTCGTTGAGATCTCGGTCCGTATAGGCGGACGGGAAATGTATAAGAGGGCCGTGTCTGCTGCGATTCAGGCACAGCTCTCGCCGCGACTCGTTTTCATGTCGGCCGAAATCGCGTCGCCCAGTGTGGACTCGCTCGCATTGTGCTTCTTGCCGCAGGCCGCGAACAACAGTGAGGCACTCACGGCGACGATCAACAGGTTCGTTCTCATATTGCGCTCCGGAAGGGCGACATGACTACCGACAGAATCGGTCGTTCCGTTGCATGGGGCTTTCTGCGATGTGTTTCTTGGCTCAAACGCAAAAACCCCACCTTTGAGGGGTGGGGTTTTTGAGTGAGGCATGAGGAGCCTGACGATTACCTACTTTCACACGGGTGATCCGCACTATCATCGGCGTGGAGTCGTTTCACGGTCCTGTTCGGGATGGGAAGGGGTGGTACCAACTCGCTATGGTCATCAGGCATGGACTTGTTGCTGTGTCGTCGTTTGACGCTACAGCCAATCTGGAAAGAAGTAGTTCTGGTAGTGACTGGTATAGGCACAGTCGCGTAACTCAACCAGCGACGCTCCTGAGGAGTCAAACACACTGGTTATAGGATCAAGCCTTACGGGCAATTAGTATCAGTTAGCTCAATGCATTACTGCACTTACACACCTGACCTATCAACGTCCTGGTCTGGAACGACCCTTCAAAGGGATCAAGTCCCCGGGATATCTCATCTTAAGGCGAGTTTCCCGCTTAGATGCTTTCAGCGGTTATCTCTTCCGAACATAGCTACCCGGCGATGCGACTGGCGTCACAACCGGTACACCAGAGGTTCGTCCACTCCGGTCCTCTCGTACTAGGAGCAGCCCCCTTCAAATATCCAACGCCCACGGCAGATAGGGACCAAACTGTCTCACGACGTTTTAAACCCAGCTCACGTACCTCTTTAAATGGCGAACAGCCATACCCTTGGGACCGGCTACAGCCCCAGGATGAGATGAGCCGACATCGAGGTGCCAAACACCGCCGTCGATATGAACTCTTGGGCGGTATCAGCCTGTTATCCCCAGAGTACCTTTTATCCGTTGAGCGATGGCCCTTCCATACAGAACCACCGGATCACTATGACCTGCTTTCGCACCTGCTCGACTTGTCGGTCTCGCAGTTAAGCACGCTTATGCCATTGCACTATCAGCACGATTTCCGACCGTACCTAGCGTACCTTGGTACTCCTCCGTTACGCTT
>JAQFVJ010000505.1 GCA_029439525.1 Caballeronia sp. BR6202001591004 | reverse complement strand
CGAACAATGTGTCCAGCACAGCGTCGGGTTGCTCGGACATCATCGCGTGACCGGCGTCGAGTTCGGCGCGCATCGGTAGCCTGTCTTTTTCCGAACGCAGCGCACGCGCAGCGCGTGGCGGCGTCATCACGTACGCTGTCCGGACAGCATGCAGACCGGACAACGTACGTCGGCGGCGCGGTCGAGCGCTAGCATGCCGAAATCGTGATGCGCGAAGTAACACGTCTGCAAGCCCCACGCGCTGTGATCGTGCTGCGCGCCGTGAATGAACACCACGGTTGGGCGCGCGGCATCGAACGGTTTGCCGCCGGTGTAGGCGTAGGCGCGTTGACCGCCATCGAGTTCGAGGATCATGCGCGGCTCCCGAGCGGTGCTTGCGCGGGTTCACCGTTTGCGGCCTTCAGTCCCCGTTTGAGATCATCCGGGTCTTCCAGCCCGATCGACAGGCGAATGCGCCCTGGCCCGATGCCCGCGGCTTCGAGGGCGGCAGCGTCCATGGGGAAATGCGTCGTCGATGCGGGATGAATGACGAGCAAGCGCGCATTGCCGACATTGGCGAGATGCGAGAACAGCGACAGCGATTCGATAAAGCGCCGCGACGCCGGCACGCCGCCGCGCACATCGAAGCTGAACACCGCGCCCGCACCGCGCGGCAGCAGACGCTTGGCCAACGCTGATCGCGATGGCTCGGCAGTTCGGGATAGGCCACGCCATCGACGGCAGGCGAACTCAGCAAAAAGTCGATCACCTTGCGCGTATTGGCGACATGCATGGTCCATGCGCAACGGCAAGGTTTCGATGCCTTGAAGCAACTGCCACGCAGCCTGCGGATGCAGACACGCGCCGAAGTCGCGCAGTCCTTCACGCCGCGCGCGCAGAAGGAACGGCGCGACGGTGCTTTCTTCGGCGCACACCATGCCGTGGAAGCCATCGTAAGGCTCGGTGAATTCGGGGAAGCGATCGCTCGCCGCGAAGTCGAATTCACCGCCATCGACGCGCACGCCGCCGATGGTCGTGCCGTGGCCGCCGAGGAACTTCGTCGCGGAGTGATAGACGAGGTCCGCGCCGTGTTCGAACAGGCGCAGCAGATACGGCGTCGTGACGGTGGAATCGACCAGCAGCGGCGCGCCGTGCTCATGCGCGATTTCCGCGACGCCGGCGATATCGAGCACATCCAGCCCAGGATTGCCGAGCATCTTGCCGAAGAAGAGGCGCGTGTTCGGTCGCGCGGCCGGGCGCCACGCATCGAGATCATGCGGCGCGACGAAAGTCGTCTCGATGCCGAAGCGCTTCATGCGTGTAATGCAGCAGGTTGTGCGAGCCGCCATACAGCGTGCTCGATGCCACGATGTGAGCGCCACGCGCCCATCAGCGTGGCGATGGCCAGATGCAGGGCCGCCGCCTGACCGCGCGCCGTGCCGCTCGCGCCGACGCCGCCCTCCAGCGCGGCAACGTCCTCGAATACCGCGCCCGTCGGGTTAGGTTAGAAATGCGCGAATAGACATGCCCCGAGCGCTCCATGTTGAAGAGCGCGGCGGCGTGATCCGTATCGTGGAACGAGAACGAGGTGGTCTGATAAATCGGTGTGGCGCGCCCGCCGGTGGTTGGATCGGGCGCGGCGCCCGCGTGCAGCGCGAGCGGTGTCGAAGCGGTTGGCGGGCATCGTGATCGGCTGGTGGATAAGGGTTAAAAATCATCGTAACATCGCGCGCGCATCCTAAAACCTAGTCGACTGCGTGATTGATTTGGCACCGGGTGGATCCGAGGCGAAGGATCGTCATACTTCCACTTGATCGGCTTCGGATTT
>JAQFVJ010000504.1 GCA_029439525.1 Caballeronia sp. BR6202001591004 | reverse complement strand
CTCTGAAAGCCCTTTGCCAGGAACAGCCACACGCTTACCATTTGACTTTAAAACGAAACCCATGGTGGGCCGGGAGGGACTCGAACCCTCTATCGGTCGATTATGAGTCGACAGCTTATACCAGTTAAGCTTCCGGCCCTTGAAAGCGAAAGGACAAAAAGAAAGCGCCTATGCGGCGTTTTCTTTTACTTCCGAACACCGACACGCGCAAGGCAACTACGAAGGACAGCGAGTTTGCCTCACAACGCGTCTCAATACAAGATCAATTCCCTTCCAGGAATGACTTCAGCTTGTCCGAACGGCTCGGATGCCGCAACTTCCGCAGCGCCTTGGCCTCGATCTGGCGAATCCGCTCGCGCGTCACGTCGAATTGCTTGCCCACTTCCTCTAGCGTGTGATCGGTGCTCATCTCGATGCCGAAACGCATCCGCAGCACCTTCGCCTCACGCGGCGTCAGTGAGTTCAGCACGTCCTTCACGACATCGCGCATCGACGCGTGCAAGGCCGCATCGAAAGGCGCCACCGTGTTTGTATCCTCGATGAAATCGCCAAGATGCGAATCGTCGTCGTCGCCGATCGGCGTTTCCATGGAGATCGGCTCCTTCGCGATCTTCATGATCTTGCGGATCTTGTCCTCCGGCATCTTCATCTTTTCGGCCAGCGTCGCCGGATCCGGCTCCAGACCAGTTTCCTGCAGAATCTGACGCGAAATGCGGTTCATCTTATTGATCGTTTCGATCATGTGAACCGGAATCCGGATAGTGCGCGCCTGATCCGCGATCGAACGCGTGATGGCCTGCCGAATCCACCACGTCGCATACGTCGAAAACTTGTAGCCGCGACGATATTCGAATTTGTCCACCGCCTTCATCAGGCCGATGTTGCCCTCCTGAATCAGATCGAGGAACTGCAAGCCACGATTCGTGTACTTCTTCGCAATCGAAATCACGAGACGCAGGTTCGCTTCTGTCATTTCGCGCTTGGCCTGCCGCGCCTTCAATTCGCCCGCCGCCATCTGACGGTTGGTTTCCTTGAGATCCTTCAGCGGCAACACGACACGCGCCTGCAAGTCCAGCAGACGCTGCTGCTGCTCACGGATCGCCGGGATATTGCGCTCCAGCACCGCGCTGTATTCGTACCCTTCGCCGACGACCTTGTCCAACCACTCGAGGTCCGTCTCGTTGCCCGGAAAACGCGCGATGAACTCAACACGCGGCATACCGCACTTGTCGACCACCGTGTGCAGAATCTGACGCTCGACCTGACGCACTTCGTCCACCTGCGCACGCAGCGTGTCGCACAGACGCTCGACGGTACGCGCCGTGAAGCGAATGTTCATCAGCTCGGTCTGGATGGCTTCCTGCGCCTTCAGATACGCCTTCGACTTGTAGCCTTCCTTCTCGTAGGCGCAGCGCATCTTGTCGAACCACTCGCTGATCAGCGATAACTTCTCGAGCGACTGCAGCTTGAGGACTTCGAGTTGCGCAGCATTGGCGCTCAACTGCGCGCTGCCGTCGTCCTCTTCTTCCTCGTCGTTCTCTTCGTCCGATTCCTCGTCCTCTGACTCGATCGCCTCCGCTTCCTGCTCGGAGAATCCGTCGGTGTCCTCCACATTCGGATCGATCAGACCATCGACGAGCTCGTCGACGCGGATTTCCTCGTTCTGCACGCGCTCGGCCATCGCGAGAATATCGGCGATGGTCGTCGGGCACGCGGAAATCGCCATGACCATGTGCTTGAGGCCGTCCTCGATGCGCTTGGCGATCTCGATTTCACCCTCGCGCGTCAGCAGTTCGACCGTGCCCATTTCGCGCATGTACATGCGCACGGGATCGGTCGTCCGGCCGAATTCGGAATCGACGGTGGACAGCGCGACTTCGGCTTCTTCCTCGACTTCATCGTCGGACGAAGCGTTCGGCGCGTTGTCGTTCAAGAGCAGCGTCTCGGCATCGGGCGCCTGCTCGTACACGGCGACGCCCATGTCGTTGAACGTGCTGATGATGCCTTCGATCGCCTCGGTTTCCGTGAAGTTGTCCGGAAGGTGATCGTTGATCTCGCCGTAGGTCAAGAAGCCGCGTTCCTTGCCGAGCTTGATGAGCGCACGCAGCTTGCCGCGCCACTCTTCGAGTTCCTCGACGGTGCCGGGCGCGCTCGACGAAAACGCGTCCTTCAGGAGCGCTTTTTCCTTGGCGCGACGATCGCGAGCGCTGGCCTTCTCGACCTTCGCCGCAGGAGCGGCAGCGGGCTCACCGTTTTGCGTTGCGTTGTCTTCGACGGGTACATCGTTCAGCTTTTTCGTCATGGAGTTCGCCATACAGGCTCTAGTCTCGACTCGCGGCGGCTGAACAACAGCCGATGGAACCGTGAATACTCAATGCGCACGCTGCTTCGTCCTGCGTGCTTTGCCGGGGCGCCATGTGTCGTACCGGGTCCGAATCGCGTCTCCACGATCCGCGCCCTTGTCCTCCATGGCAGCCGCTTCCCTTGCGCCCGTCTGTTCGTCGGCGTGCTTTTCTGTCTGTTTTCTGTCCGTTCCGTGCACGTCATGTGCCCGGGCGAACAGCCGATGCAGCCAGCGCCTTCTACCCAACCTCTCCATCTATTACGCGTCGCGCCCACTTCCACATGCTCCACGCGCGACGTTGAATGCCGCTGTTCCCGCGATGCCTCGTTCTGTCAACTACGCAAGCGTTTTCTCAAAAAAGAGACTCTCGTTACTAGCCCCAAACAGTTGACAAAAAATAAGCGATAACGAAATTTGGAAATTATAGCATTTCACCTGCCGGCGTCCTGGCTCGCCGCCTGTCCGGCCTTGATCTGCGCGACTTTCGTCGACAGATCGGAAAACTCCGCCACTTCCTCCGGCGTCAGGCTCGACTGGCGTGCCAACTGGTCCAACCGCGCGCGATAACT
>JAQFVJ010000503.1 GCA_029439525.1 Caballeronia sp. BR6202001591004 | reverse complement strand
CCGACGAACTCCGCGTCGATCTTGTGGATCGCGAGTTCAGAGAGATTCGGCGGCGTTTCCCGCGTGTCGGCGATACGCAGGCGGCAACCGTGCCTGGCGCACCAGCGCGCCATCGCCAGACCGGATTCACCCAGTCCCAGCACGAGCACCATCGGACTTTGCCGACCCACGAACTTCTCGCCAAACATCGCTTTACCTTTCTCTAAAACCTGAAAAAACCGCAAACTCCCAGAGCAATCAACGCAGCTTGAGCGTGGACAAACCGAACAGGCATAACATCAACGTGATGATCCAGAAGCGCACCACCACTTGCGTCTCGGTCCAGCCGGACAACTCGTAGTGGTGATGCAGCGGCGCCATCTTGAAGAAACGGCGGCCCTCGCCGTATCGGCGTTTCGTGAACTTGAACCAGAAGACCTGCAGCATCACCGACAGCGTTTCCGCCACGAAAATGCCGCCCATGATGAACAGCACGATTTCCTGACGCACGATCACCGCGACGGTGCCGAGTGCGCCGCCGAGCGCGAGCGCGCCGACATCGCCCATGAAGACCTGCGCGGGGTGCGTGTTGTACCAGAGGAACGCGAGGCCCGCGCCGCCCATCGCAGAGCAGAAGATCAGCAACTCACCCGCGCCGGGAATGTGCGGGAACAGCAGATATTTCGAATAGACCGACGAACCCATCACGTACGCGAACGCGCCGAGCGATGCGCCCACCAGCACGACCGGCATGATAACGAGGCCGTCCAGCCCATCGGTGAGATTCACCGCGTTGCTCGATCCGACGATCACGAGATACGTCATTGCGATGAAGCCCCACACGCCCAGCGGATAGCTGATCGCCTTGACGAACGGCAGCATCAGGTCCGCGCGCGTGGGCAGGCCCATCGACAGGCCGCTGCGGACCCACGCCATGAACAGATCGAACACGCGCGCGTTGTTCGCTTCCGACACGGAAAACGCGAGATACACCGCCGCGAACAGGCCGATCAGCGATTGCCAGAAATACTTTTCGCACAAAGACATGCCGCGCGGGTCCTTGTAGACGACCTTGCGATAATCATCGACCCAGCCGATCACGCCGAAGCCGAACGTGACGAGCATCACGATCCACACGAAGCGGTTGGTGAGATCCGCCCACAGCAACGTGGATACCGCGATGCCGATGAGGATGAGCACACCGCCCATCGTCGGTGTGCCGGATTTGACGAGATGCGTTTGCGGGCCGTCCTTGCGCACGGCCTGGCCGACCTTCATCGCAGTCAGCTTGCGGATGACCCACGGGCCGCAGACGAGGCCGATCAACATTGCCGTCGCGGTAGCACCCACGGCGCGGAACGTGATGTATGTGAACACGCGCATGAAGCTGGCGTCATTCTGAAGCCATTGCGCGAGTGCGAGTAGCATGCTGGTCCTTCTCTTCAGTGAATAATCAATGTGCCGCGGGCGACGTGCCCGCAGTGGGTTGTTGTGGACTCATCTCATCAAAGCGTCCACCACGCGTTCCATCTTCATGAAGCGCGAACCTTTGGCGAGATAGGTCGCCTGCTTGCCGAAGCCTGCTTGTTCCAGCGCCACGACCAGTTCCGCAACCTCGCCGAAATGCTGCGCGCCAGATTTTCCTGCTGCGTTGAATGCGGCCACGGAATCGCGGCTGGCGTCGCCGAGGGCGAACAGCGCGTCGATGCCACGCTCCTCCGCATACGCGCCGACTTCGCGATGAAACGCCGGACCCTGATCGCCGACTTCGCCCATGTCGCCCATGATCAGCACGCGCGGGGCGGGTTGCCCCGCGAGCACGTCGATGGCCGCGCGCATGGAATCGGGATTCGAGTTGTAGGTGTCGTCGATGACGGTCGCGCCGGAAAGCGTGCCGACGATCGCGCGCTTCACCTGCAAGCGGCCCTTCACCGGCTGGAACGCCTCGAGGCCGCGTTTGATCGCATCGAGCGACACGCCTGCCGCGAGCGCCGCCGATGTCGCCGCCAGTGCGTTGCGTGCGTTGTGCTCGCCGAGCACGGACAGCGCGATGTCGCACTCGCCCTGCGGCGTGCGGACGTGAACCGTCGTGCCTTTAAGCGTACCGGTGACGGCTGCTTTGCTCGCATCGTCGCTGAGCGCGAAGTCGATGATTGGATTGCCCGTCGCGGCAACGCGCCAGATGCTCGCGTACGCGTCGGCGGCGGGGAACACGGCGGTGCCGGTTTCGCCGAGCGCGTGGATCACCGATGCGTGCTCGAGCGCGACGGCTTCC
>JAQFVJ010000502.1 GCA_029439525.1 Caballeronia sp. BR6202001591004 | reverse complement strand
TTCGCTGCGCCACAGATCGAGCAGCAATTGCCCGAAGTAATCGTTGCCGACCGCGGACACGAAGCCCGTCGCCGCGTCCTGCCGCGACGCCGCGATCAGAAAGTTCGACAAGTCGCCGCCGAAGCCCTGAAGGTAATTCGACTCGTCACGCTTCGATTGATTGAATTCGACCATCGCCTCGCCCAAGGGCGAGAATCTGCGGCACGGACAACGAAAATGCGGGCATGGTTTAAACTTCGCCCCAGAGATCGTGACCGTCGGCGCCGGTGAGATATTCACCGAAACGAAATCGCCGGCCTTGTAGCGTTTCCACGCCTTGGTCGCCGGTGCGATATAATACCACGCTGTCGATTTCCGGCGCATTCGCCGCCGTCGGTCGTCACTTCATCGACGAACACCTTGAGCGTCTTGCCGACCTTCTTCATGCATCGGGCCGACAGTTCTTCCGCGAGTTCCATGAAGCGCGCGCGGCGTTCCTCGCGTACTTCGTCTGGCAGCGCGCTTTCCAGTTCGTTGGCCTTCGATCGGCGAATACGCGAAGCAGCCGATCCGCTTCCTTCAGGAAGTCAAGCAGCGTCTGGAACTGCTCTTCGGTTTCGCCCGTAAAGCCTGCGATGAACGGTGCTACGGATGGTCAGGTCCGAACACATCGCGCGCCATGCCTTTCACGCGTTCGAGCACCTTCTCGGCGTTCGCGGGGCGCTTCATGCGCTTGAGTACTTCCGGATGCCCATGCTGGGCACGTCGAGATACGGCAGCACGTGGCCCTTGAGCGGGCCTTCGGCCATCAGAATGACTTCGTCGACGCTCGGATACGGATACACGTAATGCAGATGTACCCACGCGCCGTATTGCGCGGCGAGTACGCCGACCAGATCGGTCATGCGTTAAGCGGCTTGTCGTGTTCCAGAAGCCCGTGCGGTATTTCACGTCGACGCCATAGGCGCTCGTGTCCTGCGAAATGACGAGCAATTCCTTCACGCCGGACTTGAAAAGATTTTCCGCTTCGAGCATGACTTCCGCGGGGCGCGAGACGAGGTCGCCGCGCATCGACGGAATGATGCAGAACGTGCAGCGATGGTTGCAGCCTTCGGAAATCTTCAGATACGCGTAGTGGCACGGCGTGAGCTTGATGCCGGCGGGCAGCACGAGATCGGTGAGCGGATCGTGCGACTTAGGCAGATGCATGTGCACGGCGTTTGATCACTTCGTTGGTCGCGTGCGGGCCGGTCACGGCGAGCACCTTTGGATACACTTCCTCGATGAGACCCGTGCCGCTCGCGCTTTTCGCGCCGAAGGCAGCCGGTCACGATAACCTTGCCGTTTTCGGTCAAGGCTTCGCCGATGGCGTCGAGGCTTTCCTGCACGGTTTCGTCGATAAAGCCGCAGGTATTGACGACGACGAGATCGGCACCGGCATACGAGCCGGAAATTTCGTAACCTTTGGCGCGGAGAGCTGGGTCATGATCTGCTCGGAATCCACGAGGGTTTTCGGGCAGCCAAGGGAGCCCATGCCGATTTTCGGCACGGGCGTGTTAGTGCTTGATTTCAAAAGCGTATTCACGGAGACGTCCAGGAAGTGGCCCGTACAAAGATCGCAGGGAGCGGCGAATTGGGCAAATTTATTATTTTAACCGGTCTCGGACGGGCGGACCGGCGGAGGGGGGCTAAATGCGCTTGACAAAACCGGTGCGGACCCGTCAGGCGCTTCCAATAAGAATCTCGGCTGGGATATGCAAGCCCTAGTGCAGACGGCGAATCATCGCGAAACTCAATGCGCGCTTACCAGATAGTACTTCGTAGACTCGGTTCGGGTTGCCGATATACGGAGCATGTCGGGAACCGATAACCCGGCCTGCTCCATGCGGAATTTGATCGCCTCGATCAGACTTGGCGCCGCAAGCGGGAAGTGCTCCGCTTCGTAGCGCTCGATCAGAATGGCGAGAATGTTGAGTGCGTCGCCTTCCGGCGTGCTAGTCGCCGGAAGGCGACGAGGACAGATGCGGCGGCTAACGCAGCAGCGTAGTCTGATTCGCTTCGAATCGGGTGGATATCGATATCCATTGTCTTACTCCATTTCCACGGTTGCGGCATCGACCCGGTTGTACTGCGCATGCGCGTTCCGAGGAACTTTGCTATAAGTATAGCCAACGCCGAGCGGATATGCCACGGCAACGATAAGCCGATAATCATTATTACCCTTGATGTTGAACACCACGCGGTTTCGCCCCACGAAGAACGCACGGACGCGCGTACTGGTTTTTGATGTCCTGCGGCGT
>JAQFVJ010000501.1 GCA_029439525.1 Caballeronia sp. BR6202001591004 | reverse complement strand
GTCCCGTCACACCGTCGGAAGGCCCAGCTCGCGCTCGCCTCCGTCCGGCTTCGGGATCGTCACCCGTCGCACCGGACTGGGCCGGTACGCCCCCCTCCCCACAGTAGTTGCTCGCGTATCGCCGGCCACGCCGTCACCAGATGTGACGCACGGTCTGGTCAATGTCCAGACCATCCACTCCAGCGGCTCCTTTGTTCGCCCGTACCCCTTTGAGTGCCCGTTGTAGATTCCCTCTCGTCTGACTTCTCGCTTCGGTTCAGCACCGTTACCCTTTCAGGCATGAGGCGAGATCTCCCCAGG
>JAQFVJ010000500.1 GCA_029439525.1 Caballeronia sp. BR6202001591004 | reverse complement strand
GAACGGCTCGCCTTCATCCACGTGGCCTTCATGAAAATCGCTTGCTGCATCATATGCTGGCGACAATTGCGAACGTCATTTTGATAACGACTCTAAGACCAGTCATGGCATCTGCACGCAGTCATTTGAGGTATTGGAGCACATATGCAGTTGATTCCGGTTTTGCCCAATGGACAAGAAGAGACAAGAAGACTTCACCCTCGACAACACGATCTTTGAGGTGCAAAACGGCGCTTACCTGAACGTGAACGGTTCTTCGGATGTCTTCATGGTCGAGCAGGGCGCAGGCGCATTGTCGCTGACGGGAAGCGGCAATACGGTTGTCGGCTCGAGTGTTTCAGGGGCGAGCGTTTCGTTGCGCGGCTCGGGGAACACCGTCAGCCTTGGCGACAATGCCGTGGTCGGCAATAGACGATCAAGACGGCATCGATAACATTCACCGAGAACGCGGACGGCTCCTTCTCACTCTCCGGCAGTGCGACGATCGGCTCGCTTGCGTTCAAGGACGGCATTCTGAGCACGCAACTCGACGGAAATACGGCACGAACTGCTCGACGCTCCAGTAGATACTCTTCACGTTCACCGCGTAAACGCGGTCGAATTCGGCTTCGGTGACTTCCATCACGGGCTTGTTGCGATGCGTAGTTCCCGCGTTGTTGTGATGACGACCTGCACGCTGCCGAAGTCCTGGATCGCGGCATCGTAGAGCTTCTGCCAGTCCTCGCGCTTCGTGACATCGCCCTGCACGGCGATCGCGCGGCCATGCTTCGCTTCCGGCGCCGACGTCAGCGCGATCTCGCTCGCCACGCGCTCGGCACCTGCGCCGTTCAGATCGTTGACGACGACATTCGCGCCTTCGCGCGCGAAGG
>JAQFVJ010000499.1 GCA_029439525.1 Caballeronia sp. BR6202001591004 | reverse complement strand
ATTGCGCGCCAAATACCCGAAAACGCTGCTCTACGTCGTCGACGACATGTGCGCGTCGGGCGGCTATTTTACGTCGCGGCGGCCGCCGATAAGATCTACGTCGATAAGGCGAGCATTGTCGGCTCGATCGGCGTGCTGATGGACGGCTTCGGCTTCACGGCTTGATGGACAAGCTCGGCATCCAGCGCCGCATGCACATTTCGGGCGACAACAAGGACGCGTTCGATCCGTTTTCGCCCGAAACGCCGCAGATGACCGTGCATGCGCAGGACATGCTCGATCAGATCCACACGCAGTTCATCGATGCCGTGAAGCAAGGGTGCGGAAACTGTCTGAGGGACGATCCGGAGCTATGTTCTGGACGGGCGAGAAGAACGTGCAGCTCGGTCTCGCGGATGGCTTCCGCGACGCCCAGCTACGTGGCGCGCGAAGTCATCAAGCCGGATATCGTCGATTACACGCAGAAGGAAAGCATCAGCGAGCGCGTGGTGAAGCGCTTCGGCGTGTCGATCGAGAAGTTGCCGTGCGCGCGTTGACGCTCGACAGCAAGCCCCATCTGCGCTGATTGCGCCAATTACGACGCTAGCAGCAGAAAGATCGCCGGCCGCTTGTGCAGGTCCGGCGCGTTCGCCTTCTTCCAGTCTGCCGCCGCGCGCGTGACGATGGTTTCGCCCGGCAGCGTCAGATCGACCGCGACGCAGATCAGCGTCGACGGCACGCAGGACGCGATGAGTGTGTCGAGGCATCGCGCGATTGCGATACGGCGTTTCGATGAAAATCTGCGTCTGATTCGCCTTGCGCGACAGTTGCTCCAGTTCGCGCAGGCGCCTGGCGCGCTCGCCAGCATCGATGGGCAGATAATCGTTGAACGCGAAACTCTCGCCGTTCATGCCCGAGGCCATCAGCGCGAGCAGGATCGAACTCGGGCCTACAGGACACGACCTTCACGCCGCGTGCGCGCGTGCGCCACACCAGCAGCGCGCACGAATCCGCGACGGTGGGACAACCCGCTTCCGACACGAGCTCGGCGTCGGTGCCAGCGAGAATCGGCGCGAGCAGCTTGTCGATTTCTCCGGGCGGCGTGTTCACATTCAGTTCGCGCACTTCGATTTCTTGAATCGG
>JAQFVJ010000498.1 GCA_029439525.1 Caballeronia sp. BR6202001591004 | reverse complement strand
ACAGCAGTTGCTCGCGTTCGGTATCGGGCAGATTCATTTTGCCCATGACCCGTGTCTAAACATAGATATGGGGCTAATTCAATGACGCACTGCACTAGCCAGTCACAAAAGCATTTCACTTTTTCGACGTTACGCTCATTGACGCGATAAGAAAGACAGTGCGTCTCCCTTGCGAGCGGCGCGAAGACATCCGCGCCCAGTTCGAACAGATCGCCGCGCGGTCAGTTCGCGCTCGGCGAGTCTCGTCGTTTCCAGCGCCACGCCCATGCCATCCGCCGCGGCGGATATCGCCAATGCGGCGCGATCGAACGAAGGCCGTGGGCCGCGCGGCATCTCCAGCCCATTCAGCGCGAACCAGCCGGGCCATGTCACACGGCTTAGTTGCGAATCGATGAGCGTCATCTTTGCAATCTGGTCCTTGACCGGTATGCCTTTTCGCAAGAGCGACGGCGCGCATAGCGGCACGATGCGCGCCGCGCCCAGCGCACGCGTCATTACACCCGGACGCTCGTGCGCAAAGCCATATGGAAATCCCAACGTCGACTTCGCGGGCACGCGCGAGATCGGCGGGCTCGGCATCCGATGAAAGCCGGATCGTGACCATTCGATTGGTCTGCATGAGTTCAGGCAGAGGCGGCGCAAGCCACTGTGCCGCGAGGCTTGGCGCGCAATGCACGGCGAGCACTTGCGCCTGAGGTTCCAGAGCGACTTCGCCGCAAGCAGCTTCGATCACATCGAACACGCGTCCCAGGCTTTCGTGAAGGCGACGTCCTTCGGAGGTCGTCTCCACGCGCCGATTGCGCCGATGAAACAGCGGCCTGCCGAAATACTGCTCGAGTTCCTTGACCTGATGACTGATCGCCGATTGCGTCAGATGCAGCTCGTTCGCCGCGGGCGTGAAGCTCTCAAGTCGTGCCGCGGCCTCGAATGCGCGCAGCAGAACGAAGTTAGGGATACGCCTCATGGTTATTCCTTAGGCATGAATGCGTGTCATAGCTCGATGAACAGACATCTTTTGTTTTTCGGGGAGTGTGTAACGAACATGAATGCCGTCGAGACGGATTCGTCCCGGCCAAGACGTCGGCAGCTTGGATAACGAGATTCCAACAAGGCATCGGGTATCGATATCGGCAAGGCGGGGAAGCGGCAACACAAACCGCAGCGCGCATCGCGTGCGCCCGCCTGACAAGGCGTCCGATCTATACAGGAGACAAGAATGAGTTCCCACAGTCCGGTCGCCTTTCTGGCAGGCG
>JAQFVJ010000497.1 GCA_029439525.1 Caballeronia sp. BR6202001591004 | reverse complement strand
CGGTCGGCGCCATCAGCGCGGCCTGATAGCCGACGTCGATGGCCTGCGCCGCCGCCAGCACCGCGACGATGGTCTTACCGCTGCCGACATCGCCTTGCAAAAGCCGCTGCATCGGATGCGCGAGCGTCAGTTCGCCGCCGATTTCCGCGACCACGCGCTGCTGCGCGCTGGTCAGCGCGAACGGCAGCGCTTTCAACAGGCGCGTGACGAGTGAGAACTCATCGGTCGGCGAACTGCGCGGCATCGCGGGCGCGGCGCGCGTACGGCGCTCCTCGTGCGCGCGCTTGAGCGACAACTGCTGCGCGAGCAATTCCTCGAACTTGATGCGCGTCCACGCCGGATGCGTGCCGTCGATCAGCGCGGTTTCGTCGGAATCCGCGCGCGGATGATGCAGCGTGTTCACCGCATCGAGCAGGCCGGGCACATTGAGCGGCTTCAGATAAGCGTTGGCGATCGGCTCCGGCAACAAGTCCGGCAGCGCGACGCGGGTGAACGCGTTGTCGATCGCCTTACGCAAATACGCCTGTGAGATGCCCGCCGCCGACGGATACACGGGCGTGAGTGCCTGCGGCAGCGGCGTATCGTCATCGACGGGGCGCACGACCGGATGCACCATCTCCAGCCCGAAGAAGCCGCCGCGCACGTCGCCGCGCACGCGCAGACGCGTGCCGATCGCCATCTGCTTGATTTGCGAGCCGTAGAAATTGAGGAACCGCAGCGTGAGCTCGTCGCCAGCGTCGTCGTGCATTTTCACGAGCAACTGACGGCGCGGCCGATACGCGATCTCGTTGTCGAACACAACGCCTTCTGTCTGCGCGACGTCGCCGGGAATCATCTCGCCGATGGGCGTGAGCGAGGTTTCGTCCTCGTAGCGCATCGGCAGATGCAGCACGAGGTCGATGTCAGACTTGAGGCCGAGCTTGGCGAGCTTGTCCGCGGTCTTGACGACGGGCTTGGGCTTGTCCTCCGCCTTTGCCTTCTTTTTCGCCGGAGCGGCGGCCGGCGTTTCGCTTGCCTCGTCGGGCAGCGGATCTGTCGAAGCGGCGAGGCGGCGGTCTGACAGCGGCATCTATTCTCTTCGCAAGTACAATAAATAATAATGGGGGTTGTTCGGCGCGCCTTTTGCGTTCGTTCGTGTCCCGATCACGCCATGTTCACGCTTTCCGATTTCAATTTTAATCTGCCGCCCGAGCTGATCGCGCAGAGTGCGCTCGCCGAGCGCAGCGCGAGCCGTCTGCTTGATGTTTCCAACGGCACGCTTGTCGACCGCCGTTTTTCCGACTTGCTGACTTTGCTCGACGCGGGCGATTTGCTGGTGTTCAACGATACCAAAGTCCTCAAGGCGCGGTTCTTCGGCCAGAAGGCCAGCGGCGGGCGCGTCGAGGTGCTGGTCGAACGGCTCACCGGCGCGACCACCGCGCTCGCGCAGATTCGCGCGAGCGAGAGCCCGACCGAAGGCAGCACGATCCGCCTCGC
>JAQFVJ010000496.1 GCA_029439525.1 Caballeronia sp. BR6202001591004 | reverse complement strand
GCCGGTGGATCGGGTAGTGTAACTGATCAATCCGGTGCTGCGAGGCTGGGTGAATTACTTCGCTGTTGGACATGCCAGCGAAGGAGTGCTTCAGCTTCATCAAGGACTGGGTGGAGAAGAAGATTCGACGCCACGTGGGTCGATCCCGGAATCGTCGGCGCTTCGGCTGGAAGACGTGGAGTAGGCACTGCCTATATGACGAACTGAAGCTGTTCAACGGCTACCGGGTTCGTCGGGCTGCCGCGCTGAAAGTGTCCCCGGCATGATAGGTCCCATACATAAACCTTGACGTGAAGCAGGCAGCAAAGCGTAGTGCGGGAAAACCGCATGCTGCGTTTGAGGTGGCGGGAGCTGGAAACGTAATCATGGCAACCGGATTGAGACCCACCGCGAAAGCAAGAGAGAAGCCACCGGGACCTACCGTGCGTGCGCCAGTTCTCGACCCTACCTTAGGGGGGTGTGGAAACGGAGCCATGGTGAGGTTATTCAGGCACCGCCAGACGAGGCAACAGACAAACCGAACCTACTGCCACCGCGCCACATCTCGACTCTACCGTTCCAGGTGGAAGCGATGCCGTAATGCAGCAGCGCGTCCGTGACATGCGCCTTCCACCAGTCTGATGGTCTTCGGATTGATGAAGTCGAGATACGCGCCCACTTCGTCCCAGAACTGCACCCACGCTGGTTCACCGTCGCGCGCGCGAATCAGCAGGCCGGCCTGCGCCGCGCTGTCGAATTCCGGATGGTCCTGCAACAGACACGGCTTGATGTTCGCGCACAGGCGCACGCCTTCTTTCAGATAGCTCTGCACGAAGGCCTCGATGTCAGGAAATTTGTCGCGGTTCCAGTTAAACACGTAACGCTTGCCGTCGATCGACGTATAGTCCGACAACAGATGAAACGAATCGCACAGCACATCGTGCTCGCGGCATCGCTCGATGAACTCGCCCATGCGATGCTGCGCGTCAGGCCCGTCAGTGTAGCTCATCGTCGAGCCGGAATAGCCGAGGCCCCACTTCGGCATCAGTGCGGGGCGGCCGGTGAGCCACCTGAAGCGCCGCACTGCGTGCAGCGGCGTATCGGGCGTCCAGTTCGCGCCTCATGTCGAAGCGGCAGTCGGCCAGCGTGTCGTAGAACAGGCCGAAGCCCGTTTGCGCTTCCGGCTGCCACGTCACGTAGAACGGAATGTGCTTGTACAGCGGATCGGTCGTGCGCACGCTGTAGCCCATCGCGTCGATGTTGCGCATCTCGAAGCTTTGATTCGAGCGGTCGAGCGAGCCGGCGCGCTCGCCTAAAAGGCGTTAACAAAATGACGTTCGCAATTGTCGCCAGCATATGATGCAGCAAGCGATTTTTATGAAGGCCACGTGGATGAAGGCGAGCCGTTCGAAGCG
>JAQFVJ010000495.1 GCA_029439525.1 Caballeronia sp. BR6202001591004 | reverse complement strand
TCATGCATCAGGCTTGACGACAGCGCTCATCAGACGAATGAGCCTGCCGTATCCGATACAGCTTCTAAAAAGATTCTCGCCGCACGTTCGAGCGAGTTGTCCCCGTTTTTCGATTTGCTCGCTGTTTCTTCGCCGCTTAATCCGACGACTGGGTATGCCGATTGGCGCCGACGACGCCCCTTATTTCCCGTTGTTTCAAGGATCGACATGACTTCGAGCTTCACCCCCAACCAATTGGACCAAATCGCAGCACAAGCACTTGGCACCGACGTGCCCGACGCCGCACCGGCTAAAGACAAGCCCGCCGGCTCCACTTTCGAATCGCTCGGCCTTTCCGCCGAAATCGTGTCCGCGCTGACCGCCGCGGGCTACCAGAACCCGACGCCCGTGCAGCAGCGCGCGATTCCCGCTGCGCTCGCCGGTCGCGATCTGCTCGTGTCCAGCCCGACCGGTTCGGGCAAGACGGCGGCATTCATGCTGCCGGCCATCGAAAAATTCGCGCAACTGCAAAAGCAGGAAGCGCAGCAACCGCGCGCCCCGCGTGACTTGAACGCCAAGCCCGGCCGCCGTCCGATGTCGGTCGCGCGTCCGAAGCTGCTCATGCTCACGCCCACGCGCGAACTCGCGATGCAGGTTTCCACTGCCGCGACCACATACGGCAAGCATTTGCGCCGTCTGCGCACCGTCAGCATTCTCGGCGGCGTGGCGTACGGCCAGCAGTTGATGCTGCTGTCGAAAAACCCCGAAATTCTCGTCGCGACGCCGGGCCGTCTGATCGACCACCTCGAGCGCGGCCGCATCGACCTGTCGGAACTGCACATGCTCGTGCTGGACGAGGCCGACCGCATGCTCGACATGGGCTTCATCGAAGACATCGAGACGATCGTCGCGGCGACGCCCGCCTCGCGTCAGATGCTGCTGTTCTCGGCGACCATTGACGGCAAGATCTCGTCGCTCACCGGCCGTCTGCTGAAGAACCCGGAGCGCATCGAGATCGTGCAGAAGCTGGAAGCCAAGAGCAACATCGCCCAGACCGTACATTACGTCGACGACCGCAATCACAAGGATCGTCTGCTCGACCATCTGCTGCGCGATGCCGAACTCGATCAGGCGATCGTGTTCACGGCGACCAAGAGCGACGCCGACCTCATCGCCAACCGTCTCGCCGACGCGGGCTTCGAGTCCGCCGCGCTGCACGGCGATCTGCCGCAAGGCGCGCGCAACCGCACGATCCGCGCACTGCGCGAGCGTCGCGTGCGCGTGCTGGTCGCGACCGACGTCGCGGCGCGCGGCATCGACATTCCGGGCATCACGCACGTCTTCAACTACGACCTGCCGAAGTTCGCCGAAGACTACGTGCACCGCATCGGCCGTACTGGCCGCGCGGGCCGCAGCGGCACGGCGGTCAGCCTCGTACATTACGCCGAAATGGGCGCGCTGAAGCGTATCGAGCGCTTCGTGCGCGCACCGCTGCCGGTCAACGTCGTCGCAGGCTTCGAGCCGCGCAAGCCGCCGCCGAAAGGCGGCTTCGGCGGCGGCCGTGGTTACGGCTCAGGCTTTGCC
>JAQFVJ010000494.1 GCA_029439525.1 Caballeronia sp. BR6202001591004 | reverse complement strand
ACGCCATGCTGCTCACGACTAACGTGCGCGCCACGGCGACGGGCACCGCGTTCCATCTGTCGTCAGAGTGGGGCGAAGCGGACGTCGAAGTCGGCACGCTTGGCGCGTTCAACGTGAGCAATCTGCTCGCGGTGCTCGGTGTGCTGCTCGAAGCAGGCATGCCGTTCGATGCCGCCATCGCGCGCATCGAAAAGCTCGAATCGGTGAACGGCCGGATGGAGCGTCTCGGTGGGCGCATCGCCAACGAGGAGCCGCTCGTTGTGATCGATTACGCGCACACGCCCGACGCGCTCGACAAGACGCTCGCCGCGCTGCGCCCGATCGCGGCGGCGCGCGGTGGTCAGCTCGTCTGCATGTTCGGCTGCGGCGGCGATCGCGACGCGAAGAAGCGCCCACTGATGGGTGAAATCGCCGAGCGTCTCGCGGATCAGGTCGTCATCACGAGCGACAACCCGCGCAGCGAAGAGCAGATGTCGATCATTGATCAGATCGCCGGGGGCATGAGCAACTCGAATAAGGCACGCCGCATCGAAGATCGCGCGAGCGCGATTCTGCAGGCGATCCGCGCGACCGCGCGCGAAGACGTCGTCGTGCTCGCCGGAAAAGGCCACGAAGCCACGCAGGAAATCATGGGCAAGAAGCGCGCGTTTTCGGATCAGGATCACGCGAGGCTCGCGCTCACATCGCGCGCCACGCACACGCGCGGAGGTGGCGAATGAGCATGTTCACGCTGCGCGAAGCCGCCGCGCTCATTCCCGGTGCGGGTTTCGAAGGCGACGAAAACATCGCGATCGATCGCGTCGTGACGGACAGCCGCAACGTGCAGGCGGGCGATCTGTTCGTCGCGATCAAGGGCGATCGCTTCGACGCGCACGATTTTATCGATCAGGTTGCGAAGAGCGGCGCGGCGGCAGCGCTCGTGTCCCGCAAGCCGGCGCACGCCGACGCGTGGCCGCTGCTCGTGATCGTCGCGAAGGACGCGCGCGTCGCTTTGGGCGCACTGGCGCACGGTTGGCGCATGCGTTTCTCGATGCCGCTCGTCGCGGTAACGGGCAGCAACGGCAAGACGACGGTCAAGGAAATGATCGCGTCGATTTTCTCGGCGGCGGTCGGCGAAAACGTGCGGCTCGCGGCGGCGGGCAACTTCAACAACGAGATCGGCCTGCCGCTCACGTTGTTCCGCCTGAACAGCTCGCACAAACTCGCGGTCGTCGAACTCGGCATGAATCATCCGGGCGAGACGGCCGTGCTCGGTAAAATTGCGGCGCCGACGGTGTCCGTCGTGAACAACGCGCAGCGGGAGCATCAGAAATTCATGGCGACAGTGGAAGCCGTCGCGCTCGAGCACGCATCGGTGATCCACGCGCTCGGCGAAACCGGCACCGCCGTGTTTCCCGCCGCCGACGCGTACGCGAGCATCTGGCG
>JAQFVJ010000493.1 GCA_029439525.1 Caballeronia sp. BR6202001591004 | reverse complement strand
GTGCTGGGCAAAGCGGCGGCGCGCCACACCAGCGAACAGTTCGTGGCCTTCCTGACCAAGGTCGTGGCCAGCCAGCCCAAACGCAGAGAAATCCACGTCATCCTGTGTGCGACGGTGCTGGTCTCGGGACGGCACGAGGCCATTGCACGCGCGTCTCACATCGGCGAACATCGCGGCGGCCTTGTCGCGCGACATAGCGCGCAATCTCGAGATCTACGATCTCTCGTTGCAGGCGGTGGTCGACGGCATGACCGATCCGGAAGTGCTGAGTCTGCTCGCCGAAATGCGCCATCAGGTGCTGTTCGATCACTCGACCACGGCCGCGTATATCAGCGGCATCTATGCGCTGAACGAACGAGGCCAGGTTGTGGAAGCGCGTGCGCGGCAGATGCCGAACGTCGATTCTCCGACCGCGATTACTTCACGATCCACAAGGATCGCAGTGATGTCGGGCTGTTTATTTCCAAGCCAATCACTCGCGGCTACGGCACGGCGTGCCGTCGATCGCGCTGATCGCGATCAATCTCGGCTATTTTCAGCAACTCATCGATGACATCCGGCTCGGGCATCAGGGCGCGGCGACGATCGTGCAAACCGATGGCTTCATCCTCGCGCACAATCCGCCGTCGAAGCCGTGCGAGGCGGCAAACGTTGCCAATTCGCCGACCTTTCCGCCCATGCTTTACGGCGAAGAGCGGTTCGTACGATGCGACTTCGCCCGTCGACAGCATCGAGAAAATCTTCACATTCTCGCATGTGCGGGGGCAGCAATCTGATCGTCGTGGTCGCGCCCGCCATCGAGGACGTGACGGCGGAATGGAAGCATCCATCACTCTTATCAGCGCGCTAGTGATCGTCGTGACGGTCGCGTTCACGACCGTCGTGTGGCTGCTCGTGTTCGCGGTGCGACAGCGCGATGCAGCGCAGGCGAAGCTCGTCGAAATCGCCGACACGGACGGCCTGACGGGCGTGGCGAACCGCCGCCGGCTCGATTCGGCGCTCGACGAACTTTGGACGCGCGCCGCGCGTTCGGGCATGCAACTCGCGCTGCTGTTCGTCGATGCGGATCACTTCAAGGCCTATAACGACGGACACGGACACGGCACCGGCGACCGCGCGCTGTGCTTCATCGCCGATTGCCTGCGCCGGCATGCGAAGCGCGCGGGCGATCTGGTGGCGCGTTACGGCGGCG
>JAQFVJ010000492.1 GCA_029439525.1 Caballeronia sp. BR6202001591004 | reverse complement strand
TCGCCGATCACGATACGATGCGGCACGCCGATCAGTTCCCAGTCCGCGAACATCACGCCAGGACGCTCGCCGCGATCGTCGAGAATCACGTCGACGCCGACTTCCTGGAGCGTCGCGTACAGTTTATCGGCCTGCTCGCGCACGGCATCGCTACGGTCGTAACCCATCCGGCAGATCACGACTTCGAACGGCGCGATGGCTTCCGGCCAGATGGTGCCGCGATCATCGAAATTCTGTTCGATCGCCGCGCCCAGCACGCGCGTCACGCCGATACCGTAGCAGCCCATCTGCATCGGCGCGGGCTTGCCGTTCTCGTCGAGATAGGTCGCGCCCATCGAGTCCGAATACTTGGTGCCGAGCTGGAACACGTGCCCCACTTCGATGCCACGGCAGATCTCGAGCGTGCCCTTGCCGTCCGGCGACGGACCGCCCGCGACGACATTGCGGATATCCGCGACTTCCGGCTCGGGCAGATCACGGCCCCAGTTCACGCCGGTCGTGTAGAAATCGACTTCGTTGGTGCCGACGACGAAATCGCTCATGTTCGCGACCGTGCGGTCGGCGATCACGCGCACCGGCTTCTTCGTGCCGATCGGACCGAGATAGCCTGGCGGCATGCCGAACCATTCGACGATCTCCGCTTCGGTCGCGAAGCGATAGCCCTTCAAATCCGGCAGCTTGCCGGTCTTGATGTCGTTCAGCGAATGATCGCCGCGCAGCATCAGGAGCCAAATGGTCGGTTCCGTGCCTTCGTTGTCAGTGGCGAGAATGATCGACTTGATGGTCTTTTCGAGCGGGATGTTCAGAAGCTGTGCAACCGCTTCGCACTTCGCTGCGCCGGGCGTCGGCGTCTTCTTCAGCTCCTCGGTCGGCGCGGCGCGCTCGGCGATCAAAGGCAGCGCTTCCGCCACTTCGACATTGGCCGCGAAATCCGAGCTCGGGCAATATGCGATGTCGTTTTCGCCCATATCCGCGATGACGTGGAACTCATGCGAGCCGCTGCCGCCGATCGAACCGTTGTCCGCCGCCACCGCGCGGAACTCCAGACCGATGCGCGTAAAGATGCGCACGTACGCATCGTACATCTTGCGATACGAATCGGCGAGACCATCCTTGTCCTTATCGAAGGAATACGCGTCCTTCATGATGAACTCGCGGCCACGCATCACGCCGAAACGCGGACGGATCTCGTCGCGGAACTTCGTCTGGATCTGATAGAAGTTCACCGGCAACTGACGATAGCTCTTGATCTCGCGGCACGCGATATCGGTGACGACTTCCTCGTGCGTCGGGCCCATCACGAAATCGCGCTCGTGGCGATCCTTGAAACGCAGCAGTTCGGGGCCGTACTGCTCCCAGCGGCCCGACTCTTGCCACAACTCGGCCGGCTGCACCGCGGGCATCAGCAATTCGAGCGCGCCCGC
>JAQFVJ010000491.1 GCA_029439525.1 Caballeronia sp. BR6202001591004 | reverse complement strand
AGGCCGGCGGCTATCGCGCTCGGCGTCTAAGGAGCTGGAAGCCTTGGTTAAATGAGCACGATTGTCCGGCGTCATTCTTCGCCCAACCCCGCCCGGACAGGGCGGGGTTTTCGTAGATGGACGTCCGGCTTCGAGATGCCGCCGCGAAAGGCTTGCTTGCGCTTTTCGATCCAGGCTACCACTTCGGCCAAGTCCCACACGACGCAGCGCGGCGTCAGGTTGAGGCGACGCGGAAATTCGCCGCGACGCTCCATTTCGTAGATCGTTGTTTCGGCCAAGGGGACGATCTGCCGAGTTCCTGGCGGCGAATGGTGCGCCGAAAGGGAAGGGCGCTGCCCTTCGAAATTGCGGTAGCGCCTCGTAGGCTTCCGTCCCCGGCAAGGGGACGGACTGGCCGGCGTCGATGCCGGCCGCGCTAGCTGCTTGCGATAGCTGTTCCAACTCGGACTCCATGAGTACTCTGCATGGAGGCAATGATGAAGTTCAGCACATCGGGACAACTTGTGTGGCGTAGTGCAGCGAACTCAGTGTGCCCTTGGCCGATTTAGCCTGCTGCGAAGACGGCTTGAGTATGGATGGATTCACCTTCAAAAAGATCAAGCTGACGCACATGCGCCTCAGCCTGTTCAGGATCAGTCGGACGACCGCCAAATCTTTTAGCGCCCTTGTGCAGCTCACATAGAAAAGACGGCGGTTCGATCCACAGTCGTTTCTTCACCTGCCTCGATGTGTTTTTGGTCGGTATCCGAAAGCTTTTTGAGACCCAGGTATTTTTCGTAGGAAAACTGGAAATGGGTACTCTCCGCATCGTCTAGCACGACGAGCACCCTATCGAATTCAGCCCCCTTTGATGCCTTGCTGAGTCCAAAAAGGTGAGCGCTCCGAGGCGTGGATTCGCCAGGGCGACGCCGATGCGTTCAACAAAGGCGAACTCTACACTGCGCGCCTGACGCTCGACATTACGCCCGCCATGCGGGCGCGCATCAAAGTGTCGGCCTTCACCGCGGGGCGTGACCGCTGCGCGGCCTGCTGGAGCGGGGGTTTCCCCCGGACAACACGCCATGAACGTATCCACTTTACCTGCGACACACGCGCCAACGGCTGCGCAGCCGCCCGCGCTTTC
>JAQFVJ010000490.1 GCA_029439525.1 Caballeronia sp. BR6202001591004 | reverse complement strand
GCGACTCAAGACAACTTCGCGCTTGTACTGTCCGTCGTCATGGGCGGCGCGGCGGTGTTCACCGGCATGCTGCTGCCGCATCTGGATTTCCCGCTCGAGTTCGATTACATCCATCTGACGCGCTATCGCAATGCGATCAAGGGCGGCAGCGAGATGCAATGGCGCGTGGGCGCCGGCGGAATCGGTAAAAGATCGCGTCGTGCTGGTGCTCGACGATATTCGAGACGAAGACGAAACCATAGCCGCGATCCGCGACCCCATTATGGGGATGGGCGCGAAGACGTTCCTGTCGGCGGTGCTGTGCGAGAAGATCATCCCGAAGGCGAAGCCGCTGCGCCCGGATTTTTGAGGATTCGAGGTGCCGGACCGGTATGTGTTCGGCTGCGGGATGGATGCGAAGGGGTATTGGCGTAACTTGCCGACGATCCGTGCGCTCACTGAAGGCGCGTGAATTCGCCTCGCTTCGAAAGAAACGCGGCCCGGAAAAGCGACTAGCACCAGTCCCATCAAACGTTCAAAGGCCGTCACCGCTCGTTCCCCGAGCCACTGCTGAATTCTTCTCTTCTCCGCCAGAATCAGCACGATCGCGCAGACGATCGTCGTCACCGTCAGCGCGCCGATCCATTCGACCATCTTGCCGGGCGCCTGCGAGGTCAGCAGCATCACCGTCGCCAGCGCCGACGGACCGGCCAGCGCCGGTATCGCCAGCGGCACGATCAGCGGTTCGCCGCCGCGCGAGTCGCCGCCCATCGGGCCGTCCGGATGCGTGAAGATCATGCGCAGCGCAATCAGGAACAGCACAATCCCGCCCGCGATGCGCAATGACTCATCGGTAAGATTCATCGCGCGCAGGAAAGCGATCGCCCGCCAGCATGAACACCAGCAGAATGACGAACGCGATCGCCACTTCGCGCAAAATCACCACGCGGCGCCGCTCGGAAGCGACGCCGCGCAACGCGTTGATGAAGATCGGAATGTTGCCGAGCGGATCCGTAATCAGCAGCAGAAGGATCGTCGCCGACAGGAAGTTGTACTGCATTTACTTCCCGAGCGCGGCCCGTACCTTGCCGATCACGACGTTCGCGGCATCGTCCACCGGCAGCAGCGTGGCTTCAGTGTCGCGGCGACCCTGATACTCCAGCTTGCCCTCCTTCAGCCCGCGATCGCCGATCACGATACGATGCGGCACGCCGATCAGTTCCCAGTCCGCGAACATCACGCCAGGGCGCTCGCCGCGATCGTCGAGAATCACGTCG
>JAQFVJ010000489.1 GCA_029439525.1 Caballeronia sp. BR6202001591004 | reverse complement strand
TCGCCGTCCTCGAGCATCAGGATCAACTTCGCGCGTCGTAGGTCCGCCGCCCGCACCGTTCGCCTGCGCACCGCCGCTGCTGCTGTTTCCATTTCAAGAGGGAATCCGGTTCGATGTAGCCATTCATTTATTTTTAGGCTCAATTGTTCATCACTTTCCGCCATAGGCATCTCAACACGAAAATAGCGCTGAATTTCAGCAAGGTACTTTTTGAGAAAAACTTATCTTCAAATCTCGGGACCCGGCAATCGCAGCGAATCAAAATAAAATCGTAACTCCGTACCATTGAGATATTGAGATATCTAGTAAAGTGGGGAAGCTAGCGTTTCCATAAAACGTCGCCTCCTCCGTCGGCTCGATTGAGCACCCTTGCAAAAACAAACATCAAATCCGACAACCGATTCACATACCGTTGCGGCGCGTCGTTGACCGACGCCACATCCGCCCGCCCAAGCGAAACGACCGACCTCTCCGCCCTCCGACAAACCGTCCGGCAAACATGCGCCATCGCCGCCGCCCTTGACCTACCGGGCAAAATAAACTCCTTCAGCGGCGGCAGCGTCGCGTTGTACTCTGCAATCCAGGCATCGAGTCGTTTAAGATGAGACTTCTGAATCATCAAATGCCCCGGAATCGACAGCTCCCCACCCAGATCAAATAAATCGTTCTGAATCTGCGTCAACGCATCGCGCACATCGGAGGGCATCGGCTCGCACAGCAGCACGCCGATACACGAATTCAGCTCATCGACATCCCCGATCGCAGTGATCCGCGCATAATCCTTCGACACGCGGCTTCCATCGCCCAAACCCGTCGTCCCGTCATCGCCGATTCGCGTCGTGATCTTGCTCAGCCGATTGCCCATTCCTGCTCTCCCAAAGTCGAAAATCTCGCGGCCCATATTATATAGGCAGCGCCTCGCACCACAAAGAACCGCGAAGAACCACCAAGCCAGCAGCAAAACCCCACCCGCCAGCCATCGCCCATCGGCGTAAAATAAGACAAAGCTTTAAGCGATTTCCCGCGCATCGCGCCGAGTCGAGCAAACGCCGGACAGCACCCGCACACGCCCGCTCACCGCATCACGCAAAACAAAACGACGACCCGCAACCGACATACCACACGCGCTCGAGCGCGAACCTCGCATCGGAGCCGCCGTCTCAAGCGCCCCAAAGCGCCGTGAGCAAAGGCCAACACCAACGACAGAGAAAACCG
>JAQFVJ010000488.1 GCA_029439525.1 Caballeronia sp. BR6202001591004 | reverse complement strand
CTGAGCGCGTTTAGTGAACGGCAGCAAGGACGCGCCGCGTCGTCCGGCAGCGCGGCGTTCACATCGAAAAAGGCGCGGTGTCTTCAAAGGCGCAGCGTCTTCAGTGGTCTTGATCATGCGGATGCTTGTGGATGGGATCGACCCAGTAGACCTCTTCCGGCGTTTCCACGGGATCGATGTTCAGGTTGACCACGACCGCTTCGTTATCGCTGCGCACGAGCACGCATTCGAGCGGCTCGTCGGTACTGGCGTTGATTTCCTGATGCGGCACGTAAGGCGGCACGAATATGAAGTCACCGGGACCGGCCTCGGCGACGAATTCGAGGTGCTCGCCCCAGTGCATGCGCGCCTGTGACCGCGGACGATGTGTAGATCACGCTCTCCAGCGCGCCGTGATGATGCGCGCCGGTTTGGCATTCGGATGGATCGTGACGGTGCCCGCCCAGATCTTCTGCGCGCCGACGCGCGCGGCATTGATGGCAGCCGCGCGGTTCATGACCGGCGTCTGCGCGGTGTTGGTGTGTCGAGCTGGTCACCCTTGATGACTTTGACGCCGTGTTCGCGCCAATCAATCTGATCTTGATGTGGGTCGCTCATTGCGGTGCTTTGTCCGACTTTTCGTCTGCGGATAAAAAAGTCCGTTGCCGCCCACCAACGAGCAAGCAACGTACTTCCCGATAGTACACGCTAAAATGTGCGCGTTACTTTCCTTTGGAGTTGAGGATCGCTTCCGACACGTTGTTCGGTGTCTCGGCGTAATGCTTACTCCATCGTGTAGGTCGCGCAGCCTTGCGTCAGCGAACGCAGCAACGTCGAGTAGCCGAACATTTCGGCCAGCGCACTTCTGCGCGCACGATCTTGCCGCCGCCTGCGATGTCCTGCATGCCCTGCACGATGCCGCACCGGCTCGACAGATCGCCCATCACGTTGCCCATGAATTCCTCGGGCGTTTTCCACTTCGACGGTTATCGTCGGTTCGAGCAGCACGGGCTTGGCCTTGCGCATCGCTCTTCCTTGAAGGCCATCGAACCGGCCATGGGAAAGGCGTTTTCGTTCGAATCGACGTCGTGGTACAAACCGAAGGTCAGCGCGAAGGTCAGCGTCACCTTGGTATCGACGACCGGGTAGCCCGCCAGCACGCCGGACAAGGGCGTTTCCTGAATGCCCTTGTCGACCGCCGGGATGAATTCGCGCGGAATCCGCCGCCCTTGATGGCATCGACGAATTCGTAGCCTTTGCCGGGCGCCGGCTCTAACACGTAATGACCGCGTGACCGTACTGGCCGCGTCCGCCCGACTGCTTGACGAACTTGCCTTCGACGCCCTCGATCCGGTTGCGTACCGTCGTCTCGCGATACGCGACCTGCGGCTTGCCCACGGTCGCTTCCACGTCGAACTCGCGCTTCTCATCCGGTCGACGAGAATTTCGAGGTGCAGCTCGCCCATGCCGAGATGATGGTCTGGCCGGATTCCTCGTCGGTCGTCACGCGGAATGACGGATCTTCCTGCGTGAGACGATTCAGCGCGATGCCCATCTTCTCCTGATCGGCCTTGGTCTTCGGCGCGACGGCCTGCGAGATGACCGGCTCGGGGAAGATCATCCGTTCCAGGATGATGATGTGGTTCGGATTGCACAGCGTGTCGCCGGTCGTCGCTTCCTTGAGTCCAACGGCCGCCGCGATGTCGCCCGCGCGCACTTCCTTGATTTCCTTGCGCTCGTTGGCGTGCATTTGCAGAATCCGGCCGAGG
>JAQFVJ010000487.1 GCA_029439525.1 Caballeronia sp. BR6202001591004 | reverse complement strand
AACAAATTAGGATACCTGATCGTTTTGCATGTGCGGAAAAACGTGAATCTTAAAGGATTAATATGTTTTAATATGTAGAAGTGTTCGCGCGATCGGGCAGAGAGTGGACGGGAAAAAAGGAGGCGCCTCGATCACGCTATGTCTGCTCGACGACGAGATTGTTGCTAATTTATCTTATGTCAAGTTAACAATTCGAACGACAAAGGATCGACCAGACCGACATCCAACAGGGTCGGCTATTGACCGCATCACCCCCATATCCGCGGCCCGCGCCAATACGTCGCCGATATCGTCCTCGCGCGGGGCATCGAGCGCATCGACGAAATCGGGCGTGACGTGCATTTTCCAGCGCGTCCATGTCGCGGCCGAGTTCCTCCTGCTTGCGCGCATGCAGCGCGTGCTGCCGCAGACGGTCGAGCGCCTTGTTTTTCGCTGTCGTCATGAGCCACGCTCCCGTCCGGCTTGTCGGGCACGCCCTGCGCGCCCCAGTGCTCGAGCGCTTCGACGAACGCGTCCTTGCGCCAGCTCTTCGGCCAGCGGCACGTCGTGCACGACGCGCGCAACGCTCGCAATCACCTTCGCGGCTTCGTCGTGCGCACCGTCCGCGCGCGTCGCCGGCCGGTTCACGGGGCTTCCGCGCTCATGTACACCAGTTCCCAGAGATGCCCGTCGGGATCCTCGAAGCCGTGCGCGTACATGAAGCCGTGATCCTGCGCCTCGCGCGGCACCCGCACGCTGAACCAGATTGTCGACTTCCGCCCTGCTCTCGCACGACAGACAGACGAGCGCTTCGGTGCCCTTGTGCGCATCGACGATCGGCTTTTCCGTGAAGGTCTGGAAAAACGGCTCGACGAGCAGCATCGCGAAAATGTTCTCGCCGATCACGAAACACGCCGCATCGTCATTCGTGAATTGCGCGTTGAAACTCAGGCCAAGTTCTTTGAAAAACGTCATCGAACGTTTGAGATCGTGAACCGGCAGGTTCACGAAAATCTGCTTGTGCATGCGCGTGTCTCCGTCCATCATTTGTAAAGATCACGTAACAGCATCGTGAGGGACTTAATTTAACGGCTCGGACGCCATAAACGAAGCGTCACAAAATTACCGCATACGGGAAATTACCGAGTCAAAAATAGCAAGGGCTCACTTTTCGGACCTCGATCGTGCACCACTCGGCCGCCGGGCACTCGGCGGCAATTGCGCCCGCCTCCGCATGCGTTTCTCAGTCGAGCAGAAAAAACTGCCGACCATTTCTTTCGCCTCAGCGAACGGTCCGTCGATCACGCGAGCGTCTCCGTTCGTCCCGGAAACACGCGTTGGAACGTTAAGCGAAGTGAGCGATTCACATTGAGCGATTCACATGCCCTCAACAGCCCGCGCACCTTTAATCCATCGGCGAATTCGACCATCAGCTGGTAGGCTTGCCGGCCCTGTTCTTGCGTGCGCACCGCGCGTTGTTCGAGCGGTTCCACCACCAAAAGTAGATAAGCTCACCACGACCTCCGAAAATTTTTTGGAACGATTCGAATTCTTCCATCATGCCGCGAACGGCAATACTGACAAGCATTCAGCATTTCTTACGACAAAATAATTAATCATCGTACGTAACAACTTGTTTCAATGTATTACATACAGTTACGGAAGATTCCGAGTAGGATTCGTGCGATGCTACATGCAGATCGGATAGTTATGTGCGGAAACGCACTGACTTAGCTTCTTATCCGTGATCGCACCGAAGTCCAAAAGCTTCGGCCGACTCTCGATGTTCTCCAGGTGGTTCCCATTGCAGTAAGCCTCCGCTGTCCGATCCGACCGCGGATGGACGTTTGCGCCCTCGTTTTTGGCCTGGAATGCCGAACATCGCGGGCACGGCGTAAAGCATGGGTCGGACGGCGTTTTCGTCGAACCTGGTCTGCCGTCACCAACCCCGATGCCATCTGGCGTCACGCGGCGCCAGTCCATGTGCGTATGAACCGATGAACAAGACTCCATTCCTCCTTTGACGCTCGTTGTCGCTCTCGCCGGTTACGGCGGCAGCAACGACGGCACGTCCCCCGCTTCGGCAGCCAACGCGTCCACCGCGGGCAAGTTTGTCGTCTTCGTCGCAATCGTCCGCGGCGCAGGCCAGCGCCGCCGATGCG
>JAQFVJ010000486.1 GCA_029439525.1 Caballeronia sp. BR6202001591004 | reverse complement strand
CGAGCCAAACAAGTCGACGTCGGCACGCGTGTGATCGAAGAAATAGTCGGCCATCAGGCAGCCGTACGGCCCGCCGCCGAGCTGACCGTACTGCTCTTCGTAGATCTGCTTAAAAAGAAGGCTCTGATCCCAAGCAATGCTTTTGTAGCGACGCATGGTCCGGTGCAACTCGTTTTTGGACAGATCCATGAAGCGGATCCTCAGGTGCTCGTCAGTCTCCGTTCTCCGTGTTTGACACCAGATGATGCAAACCGCGCTATGCCGATTCCAGTTGCTGGAAGTCCGCATGATGCAGGATCGGATTGATCTGATCGGAGAGCTTGCGGTCGATCTGTGCAATGATCGCCGCGATGCTCTTGTAGGCGTGGTCGCTGATCGTGATCGACTGCGACAGGGCTTGCTCGGCAAGCGTCTGCACTGCATGCTCGACGGCTTCGCAAACCTCTTCGGTCTTCGTGTGAAACTCCTTTTCGAGGAGTTGGGTGGAATCGGACTGCGCGAACGTTGCCTGGGCGAGCGCCACTTCGGGTGCCTTCTTTGTCATGATGTGGGTCCTTGAATCCGTACGGGTGGGCAGCGCTTATTGTTCGGCGGGGGTGTCTTCGCCGGCTGCGCGCTCGGGCTTCGGCGCAGCGGCTAGCGACTTGAGCAGGGCCGGGTCTTGCAGCAGTTGCGTAACGAGGGCCTCAGCACCGGACTTGCCGTCCATGTATCTCTGCAGGTTAGCAAGCTGGGGGGGCGCGCCTCAAGCAACTGTCGCAGCGGCTCGACCTTGCTTGCGATCGCTGCGGGCGAGAAGTCCTCTATGCTCTCGAAGGTCATATCGACCATGAGTTGTCCGTCGCCAGTGAGTGTGTTGGGCACCCAGAATGCGGTGCGCGGACGAAGCGCTTTCATGCGATCGTCGAAGTTGTCGATGTCGATCTCGAGAAAGCGGCGGTCGCCCACCGGCGGGGGCGGTTCCGCCGGATGTTTGCCCGACAGGTCGGCGAGCACACCCATCACAAAGGGCAACTCAACCTTCTTTTCCGAGCCGTAAACCTCGACGTCGTACTCGATCTGAACCCGGGGCGCTCGGTTGCGTGCGATAAATTTTTGCGAACTGCTTGAATACATTAAATGTAGTCCTAACTGAAAAGTAAAAATGGGAAACGGGTCAGGAGACCGCTTGGCCCGGCTCACCAGCAAGCGCGCATTCGGTCTCGAAGACGAACGCCTCGGACGGTGCGGCGGCTGCATCGGTCACATCGATTGCGATTTTCACGAATTTATTTCGGATGGCGAACGCATCGAGCCAGAGCGCCGACAACCGGGGCAGAACATGCTGCTCGATGAAACTGATCAGTAGCCGCGCGCCGGTCTCCTGCACGAGGCAGCGCGCGACGATGTAGTCGACCACCGCGTCGCTGTAACATAGCGCGATGCTGTGACTGCTCTCCATGCGGTCGACCACGCGGTTCAGGTGCAGGCGGACGATGCGTGCGAGCGCATCATCGGCCAGCGGGCGATACGGGACCACGGTCACACGGCCGAGAAATGCCGCCGGGAATATCTTGAGCAGTTCAAGCGTGAGCCCCTCACGCAGGGCTACCGCGTCTGGCGCGAGCGACGCGTCGGCGCACAGACTGGACGTTAGATCGCTGCCGACGTTGCTGGTCCGCAAGATCGTCGTGTTGCGGAAATCGATATAGCGGCCGTCGCCGTCCTCCATGTAGCTCTTATCGAACACCTGAAAGACCATCTCGTGAACATCGTGATGCGCTTTTTCGATTTCATCGAGCAGGACAACCGAGTACGGGTGACGGCGCACGGCCTCGGTAAGCACCCCGCCTTCGCCGTATCCGACGTAACCTGGAGGCGTGCCCTTGAGTCCCGAGACAGTGTGCGACTCCTGATACTCGCTTCATGTTTATGGTGATCAGGTTTTGCTCGCCGCCATACAGTGCGTCGGCAAGCGCCAGGGCCGTTTTTCGGTCTTGCCGACACTGGACGGACCGACGAGCAGGAACACTCCGAGCGGCTTCTTCGGATCGGTGAGTCCGGCGCGCGCTGT
>JAQFVJ010000485.1 GCA_029439525.1 Caballeronia sp. BR6202001591004 | reverse complement strand
ACGGCTCGCCTTCATCCACGTGGCCTTCATAAAAATCGCTTGCTGCATCATATGCTGGCGACAATTGCGAACGTCATTTTTGTTAACGACTCTTAGGCAAATCCCAATGATTGCGCTGCATCAATGGCGAGACAATGGCCCCGAATCTAGTGATGTTTGGCAAAAACGCGTGCATACTTTGTGCGGCACGCAACGCCATAAGCGCGGCAGCTCCATGAAGCAGACAGGACCGGAATGAAGACTCCTTCGGTGCGCGTGGTTAGAAAAAAATAAGGCGCAAGCAGACTGGTCGCTCAGCGCTTCACTTCGGGAAAGGGACATGATTCTCGGCGATACCATTCTGGAAACGCGAGGGCTCACAAAGGAGAATTCAAAGGCTTCACGGCCGTGAATGGCGTGAACTGCGCGTGCGCCGTGGTTCGATCCATGCGCTGACCAACGTGCTTCAACCTGCTCACCAAGTTTCTCGTGCCCACTGCGGATCAGATCGTTTTCAACGGTGTCGATATCACGCGCGAAAGCCCGGCGCATATCGCGCGGCGCGGCATGATCCACTCGTTTCAAATTTCCGCGGTGTTTCCGCATATGACGGTGTTGCAGAACGTGCGCATCGGCCTGCAGCGGCAACTCTGCACGTCGTTTCAGTTCTGGCGCAGCGAGAAGTCGCTCGATCAACTCAACGATCGCGCGATCTGCTCACGCAAGTCGGCCTCACCGATTTCGCGGATACCAAAACAATCGAGCTGTCCTACGGACGCAAGCGCGCGCTGGAAATCGCCACGACCCTGTCAATGGAACCCGAGCTGATGCTGCTCGACGAGCCGACGCAGGCATGGGTCATGAGGACGTCGATCGCGTCACCGCGGTCATTAAGAAAGTATCGGCGGGCCGCACCATTCTGATGGTCGAGCACAACATGAACGTGATCGCCGGCATCTCGGACACCATCACCGTACTTCAGCGCGGCAAAGTGCTCGCCGAAGGCAGCTACGCGGAAGTGTCGAAGAACCCGCTCGTGATGGAAGCTTACATGGGCAGCGCCGATGCGGCGCTCACTGGAGCGCACGCATGAGTACGACGATGGAAGCGCGCCGCTCGCTCGATGTGCGAACGGCGTGGGGAACGGCGCGGCTGCGCTGGAGATCGCGGGCCTGCAGGCGTGGTGGCGAATCGCACATTCTTCACGGCGTGGACCTGAAGGTGAATCACGGCGAAGTCGTGACGCTGCTCGGACGCAACGGCGCCCCGGACGTACCACGACGCTGCGCGCCATCATGGGTCTGACGGGGCGCCGCACCGGCCCGATCCGCGTGAGCGGTCGTGAGACCGTCGGGCTGCCTACGCACAAGATCGCGCATTACGGGGTCGGCTATTGTCTGGAGGAGCACGGCATTTTTTCGAGCCTGTCGTGCGAAGAGAATCTGCTTCTGCCGCCGGTGATCGGCAATCCCAAGGAAGCGATGGCGCTCGACGAAATCTATTCGATGTTCCCGAACCTGAAAGAGCGTCGAGCATCGCAAGGTTGATTCAGCAACGGAAGGGCAACACCAGTAATACCGCACCAAATCAAAACTCATGGAGACTGGAATGAAAAAGAAGACCCTCGCGCGCCTCTCGACTCTGTGCTTTGCGGCTGCGGCGGCGAGTGCGGCGTTCAGCACGAGCGCTGTCGCCGCCGACGGTAACACGGTGAAGATCGGCTTCATCACCGACTTCTCCGCCCTGTATGCCGATATCGACGGACAAGGCGGCCTCGAAGCCATCAAGATGGCGATCGCGGATTTCGGCGGCAAGGTG
>JAQFVJ010000484.1 GCA_029439525.1 Caballeronia sp. BR6202001591004 | reverse complement strand
CGCGAGCACAACAAAAATCCGAAGCCGATCAAGTGGAAGTATGACGATCCTTCGCCTCGGATCCACCCGGTGCCAAATCAATCACGCAGTCGACTAGAATTCACCGGATCGTTCATCGGGATTCTCACATTACGTTTCTCTGCCGCGTGACGAACGTCGCGCGGACTTCCTGTCCACTGTCGGACAGGCGCGCATGCCTGAGCGCTCCGCGTCCCACGCCAACACGGCCCATTCGGTCGGCTCGAATCAGCTTGGCATGCGCCAGTTCAATGAGCGCATCGTCCTGCGCAGACGATCCGGTTGCGCGGCCCGCTCTCCGCGGGCCTTACGTGCGTCACGCGCCTATCGATGCAGACGGTGTCGCTGATCGTCGATCCTCTGATCGAGGACGGCCTGCTCGCGCGCGATCCGGGCATGCGGGCGCATCGGTCAGCCGTCGGTGCCGATTTCGCTGCGTGCGGACGGGCGCGTTTTCCATCGGCGTGCGTGAAAGTGGGGCGGCGCAGTCTCGATGTGCTGTCGATGGACTTCGCCGGCACCGTGCGTATGCGCGAGACGCTCGACTACGCCTATCCCGATCCCCATCCACTTATCGTCGATTGAGGCGGGGGTATGTGCCGCTTTCCTCTAAAATTCATCGATAAGATGGAGGAAAGCAATATGAACGATCTCGACCGCATCGATCGCGCGATTCTCTTCGTGATCCAGCAGGACGGTCGCATGCCGGTCGCCAAACTCGCCGAGCGCGTCAGACTGAGCGAGACGCCGTGCGCGCGTTGCCTCAAGCGTCTGGAAAGCGATGGCTACATTGACTGCTATCGCGCGATGCTGTCACGCAAGGGGCTGGGCCTCGGCGTGATTGCGTTCGCGATGGTGCGTTTCAGTGTCCACGATTGCGTGCTGTCGGATCGTTTCGAGCGCGAGATTCAGGGCATCGAGCGCATTGTGGCGTATCACAGTATCACAACGTGTCGGGCACGGCGGATTATCTGTTGCAGGTGGTCGTGCGCGATCTCGACGAATACGGCATCTTCACGCGCGATGTGCTGCGCACGCTAAATGATCCACGCGGGCGAGGCGGAACCCGCGCTGCTCGGCCCGTGGACGATGGGCCGCGACAAGAAGAACCCGAAGCCGCTCGATGCCGTCGCGTTCCGCACGCTGGTAAAGACGGCTTCCGAAGTGCTGCGCCGGCACGAACAGCAGCGCCACGTGATGCTGCACAAGAACGTCACGATCGACGTGGGCGGCGAGGACATCACGGTAACGCTCGACATTGTTCCCGACGATGACGATCCGCACGCCAACCTCAAGGCCTTCGACGTGTTCGGCACGCAGCTCGCGCATGTGCGAGTGTCGCTCGCGTTCAAGCTCAACAAGGCTAGCGCCGAGCGATGGGCCGAAAACGGCTACGCTAAGCCGAACGCCTGAGCCGTCGCGCTTTCAAATTCCGACCATCAAATAAAAAATGCCGCCGTGTCTGCAGACGGCGGCATTCGACTCGACGTTCGTCCAGGCGACGCGCTTAGAACCCTTAACCAAATGAAGAAAGGGCTGTTATAATCCTCGGTGAAGGCTGTTAACCTGCTCATTGTTTCGACGACGAAAGGGACATG
>JAQFVJ010000483.1 GCA_029439525.1 Caballeronia sp. BR6202001591004 | reverse complement strand
TGGTGTTGATGAAGGTCGAGACTTCATCATGGCACATTGATGCCAATTCGCGGCTTCCGCCGCAGCCTCGGGACAGGGAAGTCCCTTTCATTCGCTAAGTTAATCCGAGACCGCAACGTGTGCGAATCGGCCGATCTTAAGAAAGTCCTGAATTGTACAGAGATAACCTTCGGGACGGCCTTTCGGCCAGACGCCCGGACGCGAGTCACACAAGACTGGACGGGCGCCTGCGTTGAGCTGACTATGCGCTTAATGTGCATAAGTCACATAACGCGCATAAATTTCTGCGTTGCCCGAATCAGTCGCCAGCTTTGCCGATTAAATGCTAACTTGTTTCGGGACGTAAAGCCGATCGGCTTATCGAGCGATTAATGTTCGCATCGCACACCGGACCGGCTTATTGCGGACACGCTTAAAAAAACGGTGTCCAAAGTTTTGCGAAGTGATGTTCTACACCTGCGCTGCGGTTGAAACAACTTCGTTTCCGGGTTGATCGTCGGACACGTTGCGCTGCTCGTTAGCGGTCTCGCACATCCGCAGAAGTGCTTTGAGTTTCTTGACGGGACCCGCTGCGGATTCCATTCGCAGGCGCTCGGCCCGCTCCACCAGAACCTGCACGTGTTCGATTGATTGATAGATCGTCTGATTTTATGCCACCGCTCCTCATTCGTTAGACAGGGTTCTTACCAAGACAAGACGATATCTGCTCAAAAATCATGCGTCCGTGCGCTACGACACATACAAGGATGCAACTTTTAGAGTAGCCCGGTGCTCGTGCAGCAAGCTGAGCCGTTAAAGCACTGAAGAAAAGGCTAACGCGCGGTTCAAGCAATGCACGACGATGGCGCTAAATGTCCGGTGACGTCAAAAGGCCTTTCTTGATTGACGCAGGAATCGCGCCCGGTCAGAGACTTGACGCAGGAGCTGGCGCCTTCGGTGGTCGTGGGTACAATCGGACGAGGCAGCAGCGGTACGCCTTGCAAATGCAGCGTAAAAAACATCGCGGCCGCGATTGACGTTTCGACGATCAGCACCGTAGCTGTCGCACCCTGTTCGCCGAACAGGTCGGAGAGTCCCGACATCAACGGAACGAACGCCATCCAGCGCAGCACGTTGACCGTCGGCGCGAATTGCGGACCGTAAAGCAGCTTCACCGCGAGCGGCGCGCCGAAGAAGAATGCACAGCGAAATAAGCGAAACGATAGTCCCTTGCAGCATGAACATCTTGCGCAGGAACCTGAACGGGTCGTCGCGCGCGTGATGCGTGTGATGCATCAGGAAGCTCACACGCGGATACGCCGTCGTGCGCAAGGGCTGAAGCATGTTGAGCGCCGCGCGGATCAGCTTGTCGCCGGCGGCGAAATAACCGCCTGCCACATTGCCCGCGATGAAGGTTAGAAAAACGATATTGCTACGATATTGCTCGACGCGTAGGCATCGACGAGCGACGTCGCCATGAATACGCTCCAGCCTTCCTTCCGGCGTCGTCCGATAGTCTTAAACGAAGGCGGCACGAAGTCGAGTTCGCGCCGGAAATACAGATACGTGCAGATGGCGATGCCCGACACCAGTGGCACGAGCGCATTTGACGGCCATCGCGATATCGACGTCCTCGCGATGACGCACGAACAGATACATCGCCGGAATGCTGAGCGCGCGACCCACGAGAACACGAACGCGCTGATTGGCTCGAGATCCTCGATGCCCTGGAAATACCATGTCGGAATCGGCATCGTGCCGATGGCCATGCCGAAGCCCATCAGCAGCAACTCACGGTTCTCGGCGAGATGCGGCACGATGAACGTCAGCGCGAGCAGTACGCTGG
>JAQFVJ010000482.1 GCA_029439525.1 Caballeronia sp. BR6202001591004 | reverse complement strand
ATTTTCGCGGCCGCCATATATATTCGGCACCCATTCGTCGGCCTTGCGCGAATAGTCACGATACAACATCGACGCCACCGCATCGACGCGCAATCCATCGACGTGGTAACGCTTGAGCCACGCAAGACCCGACGCGATCAGGAACGCGCTCACCTCGTTACGCCCGAGGTTGTAGATCATCGTGTTCCAGTCCTGGTGATAGCCCTCGCGCGGGTCCGCGTGCTCATACAGCGGCGTGCCGTCGAACTGCACGAGGCCATGCGCATCGTTCGGGAAGTGCGCCGGCACCCAGTCGATGATGACGCCCAGTCTCGCTTCGTGCGCACGATTCACGAACTCCGCGAACTGCTCCGGTGTGCCGAAGCGCGCCGACGGCGCAAATTGACCAAGCGGCTGATAACCCCACGATCCACCGAACGGATGTTCGGCGATCGGCATGAATTCGAGGTGCGTAAAGCCCATGCTCTTCGCATAAGGAATCAAGCGTTCCGCGAGTTCGTGCCAGTTTATGCCGCGATTGGCTTCCTCGGGAATGCGCAGCCATGACTCCGCATGCGCCTCGTAAATGGCGATCGGCGATTGCGGCGTCTGCTTGCCGCCGCGCGTGGCCATCCATTCGGCATCCGTCCATGCGTAATGATCGATGGCGTCGCCGTCCGCAACGACCGATGCCGTCGAAGGCGGCTTCTCGCTCTGCATCGCACATGGATCGGCCTTGAGCGGCAGCGTCCAGCCTTCGCGTGCAACGATCTCGTACTTGTAGCGCGTGCCCGTGCCGATGCCCGGCACGAACAGCTCCCAGACGCCGGCGTTGTGACGCAGGCGCATCGGATATCGACGTCCGTCCCATGTGTTGAAGTCGCCGACCACCGAGACGCGCTTCGCATTCGGCGCCCACACGGCGAAGCGCACGCCTGCGATACCGTCATGCGTGATTGGCCGCGAGCCGAGACATTCGAGTACCGCGTACGGATCCACCTGCGACAGGCGCTCGAGCCATTCGTCCGAAAGAACCGGGCCGAACGAATAGGTGTCCGGCGTTTCCTGCGGCGTGCCGTGCCAGTTGATCAACAGCCGATACGCCGTCGCGCGATCGACGAAACCGGCGAACAGCCCCGCATCGTGAATGCGCGTGAGCGAGCCGATATGCTCGCCGTTTGATGCATCGACGACACTCACCGCCGATGCATTCGGCAGGAACACGCGCACGACATGACCCACATCCGTCTGGTGCATGCCGAGCATCGAGAACGGATCGGGATGCCGCGCCTCGATGAGCGCATCGATATCGAGCGGATTGAGTCCGTGCGCCGGATTCCTCGTGTCCGCTCCGGAATCGCTACGATTATTCATGGTGAGTTCCATCCGGATTGTTTTTGTTTGCTTCGAACACAGGCCGCGTGCCGGGCGCGGACGGCTCGCCCGTGTTTCCCAGCAAGCGGCTCGCGAGCGACGCGAGACCCCGCAACGGAAGGCCGATCCAGGTCGGCCGATTCGCTGCTTCGTAGCGAATTTCATAAGCGACCTTTTCGATCAGGAATAGATCGAGCAAAGGTTCGAACACGTTCGGGGCCGCGATGGCCTGAGGCGAAACCGCGATCGCCTCCTGGTACTGACGCAAGAAGCTCTCCTCGGCATAAGCACGCAGACGCTCGAACAACGCGCGCTTTCTGTCTGCGGTTTGCGCGGGCGCGTTTTCTGTGGTCGATTGCGCGGCCGCGCTCGCATACGACAGCGAACGCAACAGGCCGGCGACATCGCGCAGCGGGCTCGTCTTGCGGCGACGTTCCTCCAGCGAGCGCGTCGGCTCGCCTTCGAAATCGATTAGATAGGCATCGCCTTGCGCCATCAGCACCTGACCCAGGTGGAAGTCGCCATGCACGCGAATGCACAATGCATCGGCGTCGGAGGGCACGAGGTTCTTCACCGCGTCGATTAGCTTGTCGCGGCGATCCAGTAGGCTCTGTGCGAGGAAACGGTCGTGTTCGCTGAAGTCGTTGATCTTCTGCGCGACGATATCGAGCGCGGAGTCGAGCAGTTCGAGCGTGCCGCCGATCCAGCTCTTGACGTCGGCCTTCGTCGCGCGCTTCGGCGAGAACGCTTCGTCCTCGGTCGGCGAGGCAAGCGCGACATGCAATTCGCCGAGCCTGCGTCCGATGGTGTCCGTGATATTGCCGTAGCCTTCGAAGCCTTCCACCTCCTTGTCGTGCTCAGGCATGTTCTGTTTCGAGTCCAC
>JAQFVJ010000481.1 GCA_029439525.1 Caballeronia sp. BR6202001591004 | reverse complement strand
CACGAAAAACGCCGACACGATGAGCACCGTGAAGCGGACGCTGCGCGGCGCGAAGCCGATGGCGGCGGCGCGCGCCGGATTGTCGCGCACGGCGTTGGCAAGGCGACACATCGGCGTGCGCGAGAACGCGAGCATCGCCACGCACGACACGACGCACCAACACGCGATCAGCCCATACGCCTGCCGCAACGGCCCGAAGTTCCACGAAAACAACGCCGGCCCGCTCGCGCGATCGATGCTCACGCCGCCCTCGCCCCCGAACCAGCCCGGCACGAGCCACACGCTCGCCGCTACCAGTTCGCCGATGCCGAGCGTGATCATCGCGAAGGTCGTGCCCCCGCGCTGCGTCGAAATCGCGCCGAACGGCATTGCCACGACACACGCCGCACCGCCACCGATCAGCGGCAAGGGCACGCTCCACCGGTTGAACGCATGCGCCGCCGCAAACGCGCCGAGTCCCGCGTACACCGCATGCCCAAACGACAGCAGACCCGTCTCGCCGAGCAGCAGGTTGTACGACAGCACGAAGACGATGAGCGTCGCGGTCTGCGCAAGATAAGCGAGCAGCCACGACTGATCGAAGATCAGCGGCGGCAGCGCGAGCGCCGCGATCAGAAGGAATCTAAGCATCAGATACGCGCTCGCCGAACAAGCCGCGCGGCCCTCAGTGCGAGCATCGCGACGAGCAGCAGATACGGCAGCACGGGCGCGGGTTGCGTCACCAGCGTCACGCCGAACGATGCCGCAATGCCGCCCGCCGACATCGACGAGCCGACCGCAAACGTCTGCGCGCAGCCGATCAATAGCGATGCGACGAGCGCACCCGACAGGGACCCGATTCCGCCGATCACCACGACGACGAACACGATCGGTTCTATCACATCGACCATGCCCGGTTCGACGACGGCGAGCGGCGCGCCGATCACGCCGGCCAGCGCGGCAAGCGCAGTGCCGACGGCAAAGACCGCGGTGAACACGCGTGGCACATCGTGCCCGAGTGTTTCGACAGTCGACCGATGCGTGAGCGCCGCGCGCACGATGAGCCCCGTTTTCGACACACGCAGCACGAGATAGAGCGCGCCGAGCATGACGATGGCGCTCGCCATCATGAACGCACGATAACGCGGAAACTCGGCGCCGAAGAGCGAAAACAGCGGACCGTCGAGCACGGAAGGAATCGTCGCGGACAGCGGCCCGAGCCCCCACACAAGCTTCACGCCCTCGCCGATCACGATGGCCGCACCGAAGGTCAGCAGCAACTCCGCGAGCGGCACCGCACGCATGCACACGCTGCCGCAGCGTGCGTTCGAACAGCGCGCCGCCCGCACCGACGATCAATAGGCGCGGCGACGAACGCGAGCCAGAATCCGCCGTATGCGGCGAGCGTCTGCCCGACACGCGCCGAGCATATAGAAGCTCGCATACGCGAAGTTGAGCACGCCGTGCATCGAGAAGATCAGCGTGAGTTCCGCCGACAACATGAAAAGCAGCAAGCCGACACTCACGCCGTTGAGCAAGCTCACGCTGAACCACTGCAACAAGACAGAACCCTCAGGCAACGACGAGCGGCTTCAGTGCTTCGACGAGCGGCGTGGCCAGGAGCACGGGCCGGCGCGTCACGCGATCCACGTAGACGTGCACCAAATGCGTCCTTGCGCGGCGGCCTCTTCCTCGCCTTGCGCGAAAATCGCCACTTCGTAAGCGCACGCTCGTATTGCCGAGCCGTTAGACGCGCAAGCCCGCCTCGATCGGTTCGGGAAACACGACAGGCGCAAAGAAATTGCAGCGCGTCTCGACGACGAGGCCGATGGTCTCGCCTTCCGCGAAATCGAGCACGCCGACGTTGTTGGTGTGCCCATACACATCGTTGTCCGACCAGCGCGTGCTGATCGCGAGAAAGTGCGGATAGTCGGCGCGTCGGGTCGGGGTCGACTTCGTCATCAGAGGGATTCCGTGAGCATGCGCCGATAATCGTCGG